>JAYUSC010000673.1:0-15507 GCA_043755885.1 Pseudanabaena sp.
GATTCGCCGCACCACAAAAAACTGGCTCCTTTTTTAGTTTCGATATTGATTGGGATAACGCACCCTTGCGCCTGTCCATAGCAGCTTTTGGCGTAACGCCTGATAGTAGGAATACTCTTCTCGCAAGACAATAAATTGCGCTTGGCACTCTGACATCTGGATATCCACTCTCTGCCCAGGAAAAATCGACGTAGCCATAACTCCATCTGTCCATAGCTTTAAACTAAAGTCATCGGTCGAAAGCGGCCAAATGCTGACCGTTAATTTGGGTGGAATCACGATCGCCCGACTCGATAAGCTCAAAGGACAAATCGGCGTAATTGCGATCGCGTGCATTCCTGAATGCACAATTGGTCCATTCGCCGCCACCGTGTAAGAAGTCGAGCCAGTCGGTGTTGCCACAATTAACCCGTCGCCGTGGTATTGATCGACAACCTCGCCATCGATTTCCAGTTCTAGCGCCGCAGTAACCATGCGATCGGGCGAAGCTGGCTTCACACATATCTCATTGAGACATAAAAATGGACCACAGGGTTGACCAAATCTAGTCCCTAAGCCTTCATCAACCGTCACTACTTTTGCTTCGAGCATCATGCGTCGCTCGATCGCAAAGCGATCGGACAGAAGCCGTTCCCAGATTTCGACAGTATTCCCACATTCCTCAATTGAGTGAGTGAGAAATCCCAAATGCCCTCCGACATTAATTGCTAAGATTGGCACTCCAAGTTTTGCTAAGTATCTAGCCGCCCCCAAAGTTGCACCATCCCCACCTAATACAACCGCAAGATCGATTTGTTGGTGCATCGATTCGAGAAACACGGGATAAGGATTATCAGTTGCTCCCGTTGGACCAATTAAGACCTTGACTCCAAGCGCTTCTAACTCGTTACTACATCGCTCAGCCCATATTTTGCCAATTTGACTACCCGACTTATAGGCAATGATTGCTTTACTAATCTTCACAGATTCCGCCTCAAATTGGGATTAATAGTTGTCATTTTTAATTTTTAAAGATGGCAGAATTTGCCTTTTTTTAGGTCAGTTATAGTCAGTATTGTCATGATTTTTATAAATCTTTTTCAATTTGTGAAAATTAATGATACAAAAAACAAATTTTTGAGCTAAGATTTGACACTAGGTAAAATTCTTGGTGTGAAGGGTAAGTCATGAGTCAAGCAGGATTTGGCGATTCATCAGCACAAGAGCGCATTAGTCCGTTGATGCCAGAGCCACAAACCCCGCTTCAGAGTGTATCTTCAAACGTACACGGTGAGCCAACAACTCTGTTCAATGCCTTGCCCAGACAAGTCTTAGAACAGGAGCTACAGTTTTGCAACGAGCGTAGTCAACAAGCTCAGGTTTTGTTGCGTCAAGCCCAAGAGCAACTGCAACTATCGCAGCTAGTCATTCAAAGACAAGAAACTCTCACCCAAACTCTTCAGTCGCGCATCAACCAACTTGAGCGTGAGTTGCAAGATGTAAATGTTAATAGTGATGAATTGCGCGATCGCCTCAAGCGCCAACAACATCACACCTCGCAACTAAAAGCTGCCCTCGAGCGTTGCCTCGACACTTCAACACCTGCGCCTAATGACATGGCTCTTTCAGCTTTAGAGTCTTGGTCGATCGCCAAACTCGCCGACGAAAAGATCATTCCCGTCGAGGCGATCAATGAATCCCCTCTACAAAATGTGGTCAAAATTATACCTGCGCCTCAACCAATTAAGCTAGAAGATGCTCAAGAGCTAAAGCCTTTTACAACTGATTTACACCAATCCGAAGTAATTGCTGAAGTAATTATTGAAGAACCTGAACCTCTTCATTTATCGATTCCTGCAAGAAGCCAGCCTATTTCACCTTTGATTATGAGACCCCATAAGGCTTCTCAAGGTTCACCGCTCTCTCCTAACTTACCACCTTTGCAGATTGTTGCGGAGCCAAAGGATGAACGTATCGTTAACTGGCGTATTGAGTCGCAACCAGAGCAACAGGCGATCGCAATGGGCAGAAATATTACCACTGGCATTACCAACAACGAGCCATCTGATGCGTCACGTTCTTCAAGCTCAGCCATGACTAACTCGACTATGGTTTCCACAGTTGCCATGCCTAAGTTTATACAAGCGCTGTATAGCAGTTTTGCTAGCCCAGAGAAAGAAGAAGATCATCAGCTTGCGATCGCAAATTCTCGTAGTAAAGCCGTAACTTCCCTAGCGGCTGTGCAACTTCCTCAGTTCCCGCCATTGCCACGCCGATGATTGGTTTCCTGCGTGGTGCGATCGCAGCTTGCAAAGCTGCCGACAGTTCTCGAAAAAATACCCCTTCCTATTGGCTCACCCTTGATGTACAGGGTGTCGGCTACGATATTCAAATTACGGCTAGCACTGCGAATAAGCTGCCACCTGTGGGTGAAGAGACGCAAATATTTACGGATCTGATTGTTCGTGAAGATCAAATGACCTTGTTTGGTTTTGCCACTCTTGCCGAACGTGATTTATTTCGCCAATTAATCAGCGTTTCAGGTATTGGCACTCAGGTTGGTTTAGCGTTGCTCAATAGTTTGGGCATTCAAGATTTAGTAAAAGCGATCGTTTCAGGTAATACGCGGGTATTAAGCTTAACGCCAGGGGTCGGAGCTAAAACTGCCGAAAGGCTAGCTCTGGAACTAAAGACAAAACTTGCAGATTGGAGGATGGCTCAGGTTGGCGCAGCGAGATCGGTTGGTAGCGTCGTTAGTCTGGCTGTGCAAGAAGAATTGGAAATGACTTTGTTAGCTCTTGGCTATACGCCCACAGAAATTAGCAATGCTCTGAATGCGATCGCAAGTTTACCGATTCTTGCCAAAACTCAAGATATCGAAGCTTGGATTAAAGAAGCGATCGCATGGCTATCTCGTTAAGTCTATATAAAAGCCAAAAATATTACGGCGGGCGTAATTATTTTGTTTCGCGATCTCACGATTTCAAAACCCATTCAAAATAGCCAATCTCAGGTACTGATCCAATTCTCATCGGTAATATCGAAACTCCTAATCCACGCGATACATATACAGAAATTGCATTGGTTTGATACCAGCCACTAACATAGTTTCCACTACGTGGTGGCAGAACAGGTGCAAAGCCGAAGAAAGATAGTTGTCCGCCATGAGTATGCCCTGTCAGCATATATTTGGGCTTATATTCTGCCAGCATTCGCAACTCATCAGCAGAGAATGTGTCTGCATATGCGGGTGAGTGAGCAAGTAATAAATGATTGGGATTGGGCGTGATATTTTGAAGCGACTTGATTAAATCAGGCTCGCTAACTAAATCATCAATTCCTGTTATTAATAGATTGCGATCGCCTTGTTTATGTAAAATACTTTCATTAACTAATAAGCGGCAATTGTAAGTAGCATATATCTTGGTGAGCCTTTCTATATCTACTCTTGCTTTATATTCCCAGTTTCCTAAAATCGCATATTTAGCGGTTTTGCGATCGAGAAATGATAAGAAGCGATCGTACCCATCTATTTGTGTGGCTTTATCAACAGAATCTCCAGTAAATACTACGATATCTGGCTGAAGTTTATTAACTTGTTCTGCAATTCTTTGGGCGCGATCATTAAACTTTTTCAGATGTAGATCGCTAACTTGGACAATTTTCAAACTGTTAAGATTAGAAGAAACTTCTGGGTTGAGCCGATGATGAGTAACCACAAAAAGATTTGGCTCAATAGTAAAACCATAAATAGGCACTAATGCTAAAACTGTAATAATAAAAAGCAGAATGTAACGTTTTTTCTTTATTTTTCGCATTGGAACTTCTAGTGGTTGTATAGACTTACAAAGCTTTGCTCTCAAAATGGTATGTTGATCAGTATGACGCTTCTGATTTTAAAATGCAAGTAACCTTCCAAAATCCTTCTTCAAACACGAGATATTATGTTTGACCATAATTATCAAGTTTATATGGCTCGTGAAATTGTCCAACACTACAGCAAATTACGCCAATTACAACCTGCCGAACAGACTATTTTGGAGCTTCTAGACCATGAATGGTCGCATATAAAAATGCTGGATGTTGGCATAGGCGGAGGACGTACCACCCAATATTTTTCTAGAGTAGTTAAGGAATATGTTGGTATTGATTATTCTGAAGAAATGGTTGCAGTTTGTCAGAAGCGTTTTTCATCATCTTCACAATTAAGAATTGAAGTTGGTGATGCTAGACATATGAGTCAATTTCAAGATAACTCTTTTGACTTTATTTTATTTAGCTTTAATGGGCTTGATGTTATCTCTCATCTTGATCGATTACAGGTGCTGCAAGAAGTCAAACGGGTCGGTAAATCTGGAGGGTATTTCTTCTTTTCAAGCCATAATCTACAAGGGCTAGAACGAGAATTTAAATGGCAAAATCAAATTAGCCTAAATCCTCTAAAAACCTATGTCAATATGATCATGTTTGTGCTTCTACGCTTCTTCAACCGTTCAATTTCTCCACAACAGATAAAACATTCTGGACATGAAATTATTCAAGATGAATCTCATAACTTCCGTTTAAAGCAGTATTACATTCGACCTCAAGAGCAGCTCAATCAATTGAAAGCAGATTTTGATAATATCAGAATATACTCTTGGAAAAGTGGTCTCGAAATCACAACTCAACAGGAGTTAAGCGATAACTCTGATATGTGGCTTTATTATTTCTGTAAAATTAAATGAACGGCGTAATTACCCAAATCTGTTATTTGGTGATTATCACCTTGTGAAATTTGCGATCGCAGATTGTCGAGAATATTATTGCGATCGCATCAAGCTTCATGACTCCAGAAAAACGCCGATCTTGCGGAATTTTTGATAGCGCATTTCTTGTAAATCTTCTACTGGTAATTTACTTAAGCGATCGAGATTTTCGACGATCGCAGCTTTCAGATTTTCCGCAGCTTGTAATGGCAAACGATGCGCCCCACCCAGAGGCTCATCAATCACATAATCAACAATGCCCAAGCGTTTCAAGTCAGGAGCCGTAATTTTTAAAGCTTCAGCAGCCTTACCAGCCTTTGCCGAGTCGCGCCACAAAATTGCGGCACAAGCTTCAGGTGTTGCTACTGTATAAACCGAATTTTCAAACATCATGATGTGATCACCAATGCCGATCCCCAACGCGCCACCCGATCCGCCTTCACCAATAACTGTGCAGATAATTGGCACGCCTAGACCAAACATTTGTCGTAAATTGGCTGCGATCGCCTCGCCTTGTCCTTGCTCTTCCGCCGACACCCCAGGATATGCCCCAGGCGTATCAATCAGGGTAACAATCGGCAATTTAAACCGATTAGCATGATCCATTAGCCTTGCCGCCTTGCGATATCCCCCGGGAGAAGCCATGCCAAAGTTGCGGGTCATGTTGTCTTTGGTGTCACGCCCCTTTTGATGCCCCAAAATTACCACAGGGCGATCATTGATTCGAGCAATTCCACCCACCAATGCAGGATCGTCATTGCCTCTGCGATCGCCATGCAACTCCATCCACTCATCGGTAATCGCTTGCACATAGTCTAATGTGCTAGGACGACGGGGATGCCTTGCGATCTGCATCCGTTGCATTGCGCCGAGTCCCGAAAAAATCTCTCGCCGCAAAAGCTCGGCTCGTTGCTCTAAAAGATGAATCTGCTCAACCATATCCACATCGTTTTCATTCGCGAGTTCGCGGATTTGGGCGATACGGGTTTCTAGTTCAACGATAGGCTTTTCAAAGTCAAGCAGGATTTGGCGATCGGCCATGATGCAATTTTTGTATAGTAGATACCAATTCTCAGATTAGCAGACAAAGGGTATAGTTATAGCGATCGTCAGATGGTATTGCAATTCCGAAAAATATAAGTTTGTGTTAACATCTTGGTAGGAATTCTTGAGAACCAAACCTTTTGCTTCTAAGTTTCCAAAAGCCTCTCTGAGGGGACGTACTTCGTGGCGCAAGCTCATAGTGAAAATCCGACACCGACACCAATTATTGATTATCTCGATCTTAAATCGAGACAAAAAGCGAAAAGCCTACAATCACATAATAGACAAGGAGGAAAAACCTATGAACAATCTAACAAGTAAAGGAAATCTTTTTTTAATAAAGCAGTTTGTACAAAAACAGATAATGCCGTTCGCTTTTTACTTGAATGTATGCGTCACTAGTCCTTATCCAATCCTTAAGCTGAATATCCTGTAGATACTTTTACCAGTTGTTGTTGTCAGTCGTTTCAAGTTTATGACAGCAATCCTAAATATCGGTAAGCTCACGAGACAAGAGAATTGTGAAATTTTTTTTGCGATCGCTGAAACAAAATTAGCCGTAAATACATCCACATAATCAGCTATCATCTAGATATGAGAGTCACTCAGGAGCCAAGACTATGAGTATCAAATTTCAACTTCATCCGCAAAAATCTGTACAAGTTGCAGCAATGTTTTTGCGGCTCCACAAACAGCCAATGCATCATTTAAAGTTGATGAAGATGCTTTACATGGCTGATAGAAGATCTATCGAACAAATTGAGACAACGATAACGGGAGATCGTTATGTCTCAATGGAATTTGGACCAGTGCTGAGCAATGTTTATAATCTTATTAAAGGAGTATATAGTGATGCTAACGATCAGGCGCTTTGGTCTACACACATTTCATCAAGATTTAATCACAAACTAACTTTGTTAAAAGATCCTGGCAACGGTAAATTATGTGGATTTGAAGAAGATTTGATCCATGATATCTATGAAGAATATAAAGATTATGATCGTTTCGATCTAGCTGAAGAGACTCATAAACTGTTTCCCGAATGGGAAAAACCGCCTGAAGGGATTGGTTCCATTCCTATCAAGATAGAAACTACTCTTAGATATATCGGTAAAACAGTCGAAGATATCCAAGAGATTGAAGAAACAGTAAAATATTATATTCACCAAGATCGAGTCCTTGTTCATGCCCATTAATTTAGGAGATGCCTTCGTAATTGATACACCCCCTTCTAGACAGCATCTTTTTGTAGCAATAGCTCCCTTACCCAACGGAGCTTATTTATTCGTAAATGCTACTACTGTTCGCCCTAATAGACCTGTAGATAATTCTTGCATTTTAAATCCAAGTGATGCGGAAATGCATAACTTTATCGTTTCCCCATCTTACACATTTTATAGACGAGCAGATGAATATACCGATGATCAAATTAATAATGCTATATCTAGGGGAGATTGCAGGCGAAGAGGGGCTTTTAGTTTATTAGTTCTAAGGCGAATTCAAGAAGGTGGGCTAGTATCTAGGTTTCTATCAAATGAATATAAAGAACATCTACAAAATTATTTAAACTCTCTCAAAAAATAGAGGTAGAATTTTCCATTTCTACTTTTGAATGTCAGTGATTGGTATAGTAAAAAAGTTTTGATTAAGAAATATAATGGCGCAAACACTCGATGCGGATGTAATTGTAATTGGCTCAGGACTAGGCGGATTGGTCACAGCGACGCAATTGGCGGCGAAGGGGGCAAGCGTAATTGTCTTAGAGCGCTATTTGATTGCGGGGGGTAGTGGTGGCTATTTTGAGCGCAATGGCTATCGATTTGATGTGGGCGCGTCGATGATCTTTGGTTTTGGCGATCGCGGTACGACTAATCTCCTCACCCGTGCGCTGGCGGCGGTGAATATGACCATGGAGACGATTCCTGATCCTGTGCAGATCCATTACCATTTGCCGAACAAGCTGGAAATCGAGGTGCATCGCGACTATGAAGAATTTCTCAAAGAATTAGGCGATCGCTTTCCCCATGAGCGAGAGGGGATACGTAAGTTTTACGATGAATGTTGGAAGATTTTTAATTGCTTAAATGCGATCGAGTTGCTGTCTTTAGAAGAATGGCGATACTTGATGCGCGTATTTTTTCAGAATCCTTTGGCTTGTTTAGGATTAGCGGCTTATCTGCCTCAAAATGCAGGTGATATCGCTAAGAAATATATTCGCGATCGCGAGTTACTGCAATTCATCGATATGGAATGCTATTGCTGGTCTGTGGTTCCTGCTGAGCGCACTCCTGCGATTAATGCGGGGATGGTGTTTAGCGATCGCCATTATGGTGGCATTAACTATCCTAAGGGCGGTGTGGGTAAAATTGCCGAGAAACTTGCTGAGGGTTTAGACAAGGCGGGTGGTGAAATTCGCTATGGCGCAAGGGTTACTCAGATTATTCCCAAGGCAAAATCTGGTAAGGATGCGATCGCAGTGAAGCTGGCGAATGGCGAAATTCTCTATGCCAAGAAAGTCGTTTCCAATGCCACACGCTGGGATACCTTTGGGAACTTGCTCAAAGATGAGCCTTTACCCAGTGGCGAAAAGGGATGGCAAGAGCGCTATCAAAAATCTCCTAGTTTCTTAAGTTTACATCTCGGTGTCGAAGCTTCTGCAATTCCTGATGATGCGGCTTGCCATCATATTTTGCTGGAAGATTGGAACGATATGCAAAAGGAGCAAGGGACAATTTTTGTATCGATCCCCACGCTGCTTGATCGCTCTCTTGGGCCTGAAGGACATCACATCGTGCATACCTTTACGCCTAGTTGGATGACTGAATGGGAAGGGCTGACGGCTTCTGAGTATGAGCAGAAAAAAAATGCAGCGGCGGAGAGATTATGCGATCGCCTGTTAACGATTTTCCCTAAATTAGAAGATTGTCTCGACTATCAAGAAGTCGGTACGCCACGCAGCCATCGCCGTTTTCTCGGTCGTGCTGATGGAACCTATGGTCCCATTCCTGCGGGTAAACCTTGGGGGCTTTTGGGAATGCCTTTTAATCGGACTTCGATTCCTGATTTATATTGTGTTGGGGATAGCACTTTCCCTGGTCAAGGTTTAAATGCCGTTGCTTTTTCGGGTTTTGCTTGCGGTCATTTGGTTGCTTCTTCTTTAGGACTTGTATAGCATTTAGATCGCTTTACACTCAACCCCAAATCGATAGATTCTTATAGCTGTAATGCTTGAGGAATCACAGGGAAGTCTTTCGCCTATTTGGGTGAGATTAACTATCCACTTGTAACCAAGTAAACTACATCTGCGATCGCATAAAAATCCAGACTCACAGTAATTGCGATCGCCGATAGCGTAGCCTTGTTCTTTGTCATAATGAAAGTCAGCTAATCGAAGGCACACGCGCATTGTAAACATCATTCGTCACAATGATATAAGGAGCCGAAAAATCCAAAAAAGGCTTGCTGCAAAAAATGTTTGTGTAAACTGTTAAATAGTACCAAAACTAACCAAAGAGTGATTTCCTATGATCGCAGTTAAAGAAAACTTTCCCCAACTTACCCCAGAAGAATACTTTGCTTGGGAAGAAAAGCAACTAGAAAAACACGAACTGATTAACGGTCAAGTTTACGCCATGAGCGGCGGCAGCGTTAATCATAGCCGCATTGCAATTCGATTTGCGACTATGGTTGACACCCATTTAGACGCTAGTAACTGCATAACAGGTAACTCAGACCTGAAAGTTAAAATTGTTGGCACAAATAACTACACCTACCCAGATGTCAGCGTCACCTGCGACGATCGCGACAAAAACACCCCAAATTATTTCACCTATCCCTGCCTCATCGTTGAAGTTCTCTCTCATAGCACTGAAACCTATGATCGCAGTGGCAAATTTAGACTGTATCGCAAAAATCCAGTCTTACAGGATTATTTATTAGTGAGTTCCATCAGCATCGAAATGGATTTGTATCACAAAAACGAAGCAGGTGATTGGTTAATTATTAACTATCAAGCAGGCGACACCGTGGAACTCAAAAGCATTAATTTAAACTTTCCCATTGAGCAAATCTATCGCAACCTCGATCTCACACCAGAGACTGATTAAAAACTATCGCTTCTAGCGATCGCCTGATTCGGGGGGATATAATGAGTTGGGGATTGATGTACCATTATAATTAATGAAAAATAATATTTTACTAGATTGTTGACAACACTCGAAATATGTAAACATCATGCTTAACCTCTCTCATAGCCGTCCTCTGAATCAATTTCAAAAGGAAGCTCCTGAATTGCTTCATCAGTTTGAAACGGATAAAACACCAATCGTAATCACTATTAATGATAGAGCTGTTGCTGTGCTTCAGGATGCAGAAAGCTATGAAAAACTACTTAATCGGTTGGAACTTCTCGAAACTCTTGCAGGTATTCGCCAAAGTTTAGGTGAATTTGAGCAAGGCAAAGGGGTTTCTATTCATAAAGCTTTTGAAGATCTTCAAAAAAAATATGACCTGCCGAATTGAGATATCTCCTACTGCAATTCATAACGTAGAACAGATCTTTTTGTGGCTCAAGGTCAATGCTCCTGAAAAATCCTACCGTTGGGTTAGGGGGTATTATGAAATAATGCTCAAACTGGAAGGCGTTCCTAGTCGTTGTCCTTTAGCATTGGAAAGTGAGTATTTGGATATAGAAATACGTCAACTTTTATATGAGAAGAAATATCGCATTTTATTTAGCATCGTAGACGATGAGAATGCTAGAAGTGTTAAAATTCACCGCGTTCGCCACAGTTCTCAACAAAGTTTTGATCCTTTAAAACAGCTTTTGGATAATGATGATGATGAGTAACTTTTATTTATTAGGTAATGAGATGTTGCTAAATTCATGAATAACACTCAAGGAAATTGACACTTATGCTAACTTTGCAAATCACAAAAGATCAGGTTTTTACTTTGATTGATCAACTTTCACTTAATGAGCAGCAAGAAGTTTTACAATATTTAGTCGAAAAAAAACGTGAGTATCTTGATGACACCCCTGATGATATTGTCATCGAGGGTATTAGACAAGGACTCAAAGAGGCGATGAGTGGTCAAACTATTCCTCTATCTCAGATGTGGGAGGGGATTGATGTCGAGTAATTCTATCGAAATTTTTCTGACTTCCCGCTTCAAAAAAGATCTTAGTCAATTAGCTAAACGTTATCGTTCAATTCGTAAGGATCTGGAACCTCTAGTTGAGCAACTAAAATCAGGAGAAGTTTTAGGTGATCAAATTTCTGGTTTGAATAATCAAGTATTTAAGATTCGTCTCAAAAACAGCAATATTCAAAAGGGGAAAAGCGCAGGTTATCGGGTTGTTTATTATGTGAAAACTCAAACCAGTGTGGTTTTGGTGACGATTTATTCTAAGTCCGACACATCAGATATAGAGAATAATGTGATCGAAAAAATTATTAAAGAATCTGTGGAGGAATAGGTAATGAGTAATAGATGGAGAAAGTCTACCTGTATCTTTTGCTAAGAAACATTTTGAGAGATCGCCTTTAGAAAGTATATCGTTGAGGCGATCGCAAAAATCCACGACTCACAGTAATTGCGATCTGGTTGGTCTGATTTTGAAGATGTCTAACGCTATAATAAAATCGCTGTCATTAAAGCATTCCACATACGTTGCCTATAAAGTCTTCAAACTTTGAAAGCATTTAATCGTAACAATCAAGAATATACACAAGGGTAGTAAATATGATTACTCAAACAATGGTTCAACCTTCTTTCTGGATAGAGGTTGGCATTCAAATCCAAAAGGTAAGAGGGCTTAACCTTTTTAAGTTCAATGATGATCTCCAATTGCGCCTCGAAATCCTTATCGAGCGAAAAAAAAATAACATCCTCACTCTAGAGGAAAGTGCTGAGCTTGCTGGCATCACTGAACTCGATCGCATTTTTACACTTATGAATGCTCGCATTATTGCTGAGTCATGACCATCAGTTTCGCCAGTCGTCAACGCATCCGCGATCGAGCTAATTTTCTGTGTGAGTACTGCCATTCGTTTGAAGCAGCTAGTAGCTCACTATTTACACTCGATCATCTCATTCCCCAATCCTTTGGCGGTAACGATACTGAAGACAATCTTGCCCTTGCGTGTCATCGCTGTAATGGTCGTCGTTACAACTTCACAGGGGGTATTGACCCTGAAACCCAAACAATCGTTTCAATCTTCAACCCTAGACAAAACAAGTGGTCTGAACATTTCATCTGGTCTGAAAATGGACAAAAAATTCTCGGCATTACAGCTATGGGACGCGCCACAATTGAACGTCTCGATATGAACGATGAGCGTCATGATGATGGTGCTATTCAGCGTGCGCGTCGTTTCTGGATTCGTGGTGGCTGGCATCCACCTGCCCATGATCCTCAACAGTAATCTATTGAGAAAGTTGAAGCGATCGCCTAAAAACCCCAACTCACAGTAATAGCGATCGCCTAACTACTCAAATCGCCAATATAAGACCCAATTTGTTTGAGAGCTTGCAAAACTTGAATACGTTCCGTTGTATTTTCGAGTAACCGATAAGTATGCGATCGCAAAAACTCACGACTCACAGTAATTGCGATCGCTGTGATGATTGTTCATTCAGATTGCTGCTTGGGATTGTATGCATTAATTCAAAAAATGATAGGGTGGCAAAGCATCACTCCATGAGATTTGCCAATGAGAATGTTGCTCTTCCCACGATCGCAATATCTCTTGCAAATACCCAATCTGCGATCGCGGTAATAAAGCATACACCCGCACATCCTCTGAGCCTTGAGTTTCCACATGTTGAAACTCAGGTTTATAGATGTCAGGATCTAAGCTATTAGTAATCGTCTGGCGATAGGCGATAACTTCCGCTTGTAACTGCGATCGCCATTGTTCATGTTGCAAATATTGCGATCGCTTCGCCAAGAGATAATCTTTACCCTTAAGAGTTGAAGCCGCTTCTACTTTTTGTGCGATCGCAGAGCCAGTAATCAAGAATTCCGCATATCCATCTAGTCTCTCCAAACTTGCTAATAATCTATCGCCCTCTTCTTGCAAATAAGTTTCTAAAGCACTAATGGAAACAAAAGCAGTCCCAAAGCGCAAAGGCAAAAGCGTGCGCTGATTAAATAATTCACAAATCAAGCGATCGTGCTGAACGATCACCTGCATCAAAGATGGCTCAGGCAAAAGCTTCAACGCCTCAATATCGACATCTGCCTCGATTACCGCAATTAGGCGATCGCACTGCAAATATTGGACAGGCTTCCCCATAATTCCCAAAGGCAAATCGTCTGGAACAGGCGCAAACAAAATCGCAAAAGTATAAAGCATTGTTTCTATTTTCTTGTTCCCCTCTCCCTGCGGGAGAGGGGCTAGGGGTGAGGGCTATTTTCTTGTTCCCCTCGCCCACAGGGAGAGGGGCTAGGGGTGAGGGCTATCTTCTGAGCTTAATCTGTTTCGGAACCTGAATCTCATGAGTTTTATGAAAGTCAGCTTGCACCTTCGCAGTCAGACTTTTGGAGACTCGTTTCACCACAAAACCCAGTACTCCATCACCTGTTTTTTGCAGCATATCCTGAGACAATCGCTGAATGAATTGGGGAAATAGCAGCGACACAGTGAGATTGAGATCCCACTCAACGCAGGTCATCACCGCATTTTTTCCTAACTGTTGACTCGCTTGTAAATCTAAGGTCTTCTCCTCTAACCGCATCTCAGCTTGAAAATCTACTTCATATCCCTGTGGTAATTGCTCAGGAATTGGAATAGTGGTAATTCGATAGACCGAGTTTTGATCAGGCGGCAATAAATTTAGCCCTACCCGCGCATCAACCTGAAAGCCCATTGCTCCCACTTTCCCTACTCCCATGGCATAGCCCATTTCCCCAATCGGATCAGCCTTAAAGGGATGAGCGCAACGCCTAAACCAACCCTGATGAGCATTAAGATACTTCATCACCGTCAGCTTATCGGCAAACAAGTCCATGTAGCCCACATAGTGATTATGAAATGAACTTTTATCACCCGCCTGAGATTGCTTAAGATCTTGATTTTGCTCAGAGCTTTGCTTGTTTTTTGAGTCCTGCTGATCAACATCGGGATCTTGAAGATCGAACCTAGAATCATCATTGTCATTGCCATAGGTAGCCAGCATCGCCGCTTCCTGTGCAGGTGTTAACAAAAAATCAGAGTCAGTTTCCCCCAATATTTCTGGATTTGGCTCTTGATTTGCAGGCGATCGCATTGGTTCTTGCTGCATGACAAATATCCTAAAGCTGCTTATGCGCGAGTTGTTAACTATTTCCATCATAATAGTCTTAGTAGTTCGATTAGGGAAAGCATATGGCCCCGCGTACAGCAGTGATGGAAGCCGTCGAAAAGCTCAACTATCGGGTCACGATAGGCGATGTGGCGGCACAGTCAGGACTCGGTTTGAATATAGCCCAACGCGAAATCGTCGCTCTGGCGGCGGAGACTGGTGGCAATATCCAAGTTGCCGAGTCGGGCGAAATTGCCTATAAATTTGCACCAAATTTTCGGCAAGTGCTTGTCAGTCGTTCATTTTGGCTACAGGTCAAAGAATGGCTCAAGGGCGCTTGGAAATGGGCGTTTTACGCGATCCGTATCTCCTTTGGCATTTTGCTGATTGCCTCGATTTTGATCGTGGTGTTAGGAATCATTGCCGCGACGATCGCGCTCCAAAGTCAAGGGCGCAGCGACAATGATCGCAATGATCGCCGTAATGATAATCGCGGTGGTGGCGGTGGGTTTATTTGGCTCGGTGGTTGGGGCAACCCCTTTGGCAACCCATTTATCATGTTCGACCCCTACTATTACGAACCTGAGCAAGTCCGTAAACGCGATCCTGATGAAATGGGCTTTTTAGAAAGTGTATTTTCATTTTTGTTTGGGGATGGCAACCCCAACGCCGATCTTGATGAACGTCGTTGGCGCGATATCGCCTCAATGATCCGTAGTCATAATGGTGTGGTCATTGCTGAGCAAATAGCACCCTACCTTGATGAAACTAGTCGTCTAGAGGGTGATGAATATTTTGTGATCCCCGTGCTGTCAAAATTTAATGGCTTCCCTGAAGTTAGCGACGCGGGAACCCTTGCCTATAAATTTCCTGAATTGCAAAAGGTAGCCTCTGAGCGCAAAGCCAAAACAAGCAGTTCCTATTTGCAAGAAAAACTTTGGAAATTCAGCCAAGCATCCCAAGGCAAAATTGCTTTAGCGATCGGCTTAGGCGTTTTTTATCTAGTAGCCGCGCTATATCTCAACAGCTTACTAGCCAATCCCAAATTGGTAGGTGTCGCATTAAGTGGATTTTGGGGCTTAATTTTGGGCTTTGTAAAAGTTGCTCAGCCTTTGCTGTTGGGTTATGCGGTGCTATTCCTATCCACGCCTGCGGTGCGATATTTTGTCTTGCAATTTTTGAATAAGGGGATAGGCGATCGCAATCAAAAGCGATCGATCAATGCTGAAAAAATCCAAAAGCCATCGTCAACATTGCGCGAGAAACTAGATTTCGCCAAGACTTTTGCGATGGAGCAAGAGGCGATCGATCAAGATAATCTTGCCTACACTACCGAACAAGATTTGGCAGATCAAGAATATGCCAAAATGCTCAAAGAGCAAAAAAACAAGTAAAAATCCATGCCAGATGTTAGAGGATTGGTGGGGCGGCAAAGCCGCCCCACCAA
>JAYUSC010000674.1:0-2673 GCA_043755885.1 Pseudanabaena sp.
AATTGTGGTCAATCCTTATTTCATCGTGTATCGAGTTAATGGAAGTTTTGTCGATATTTTGCGAATATTACATTCAGCGAGAAAGTTTCCAGATTAGATCGCGATGAGATTTTGGCAGATGCAGTAAAATTAATTGAGCAGGAATCAGTTAACTAAATTTCAACTTTATTTAGTTCATTACATAGACAATTTTATACTTCATATTCATAATGAATTACACCAATAAGTAAAGATGAAAATCAAACAATTAAGAATGCAATTATTTCGTGGCATCAAAGATCTCACTCTAGATTTTGATGATCAGCTTAATGTACTAATTGGTAACAACGGTTTAGGTAAATCTAGCATTCTTGATTGTAGTTCCGTATTTCTAGCCTACATTATGGGGAAGATCCGCACTTTTCATAGTTCTGAAGGCTCTATGCCTCCAGCGTTTACTCAAAGAGATATATCTAATGGATTTAATGAGACAAAAACCGAAATACTTATTGCAGTTGAGGGTATAACAAGTAATCTTCAATTATCTCTTGTATTAACACGTAACCCTCTAAATTCAACTGGTTATGATGCTCTTTTTGGGAAAGATTTGAATTTGGCTATATTTAATCCTAAACACTATGATAATCGTAGTAATCTTAACGATGGAGAAGTTTTCCATGAATTTGTCTACGATCAATTCAAAGTCAACTCAATGGCTAGTCTGCCACTAGCAGTCTACTATTCAGCCAATCGCTCAGTTCAAGACATTAATTTAGAAAGTTCAGAGAATCATACCGTCAATCAATTAACTGCATACGATCAGGCAATTGTAGATGGGAAAATCAACTTTAAAGATTTATTTGTTTGGTTTAGAAATATAGAAGATTTAGAAAACGAAGAATGGCGCAATGGAAATCATGATTATCGAGATCGCGGTTTAGAAGCAGTTAGAAACGCTATAACTTCGATTATGTCAGGCTTTACTGATTTACAAGTTAAGCGATCGCGCATGGAAATGACCTTAAAAAAACAAGGACAAGAATTGATCGTTAATCAATTGTCTGATGGTGAGAAAAACTTATTAGCGATGGTTGGTGACTTGGCGAGGAGATTAGCGATCGCAAATCCTGAGATGGAAAAGCCCGAACTTGGTAGCGGTGTAGTCTTAATTGACGAGATCGAGCTACATCTACATCCTAAATGGCAGCGCATGGTTATACCAGCATTACTGCGAACTTTCCCCAACTGTCAATTTATAATTACAACTCACTCCCCGCAAGTATTAGGCGAAGTCAAGGATGGGAAAATCTATCGACTTGCTAATACAGAATCAGGTGTTACCGCAGAAATAGTCAGAACCTATGGCAGAGACAGCAACCGCATTCTCGAAGATGAAATGGGAGTTCCTAAACGTAGTCAAGAAATTAAAGATGGTTTGAGAGATCTATTCAGATTGATTGATGACGGAAATTTACCCAAAGCCAGAGAGTTACAGACTTTTCTGAAAGAAGAAATAGGCTTTGATGAGCCAGAATTCGCTAGGGCAGATGTATTAATCCATCGGAAGGAAGTTTTAGGGCGATGAGATACATCAAGAAGGGGCAAGAACCGCAGAGTTTTGCCAATTGGAAAGCGCTAGAAAATGATGACTGGAAACCAACATACAGTACATTGCGCGGTCAAATTAAAGCTGATGTACACGAGGCTTTACTGAAAGAGCAAGGTTATACCTGCTGTTACTGTGGCATGAGTATCACCAGCGACATTAGCCATATTGAACATCTACAACCGCAGAACGAGAAAGATTCAGATTTGTCCAAGAATCTGTCACTGGCAATAGATTTCAGTAACCTCTTGGCATCGTGTGGCTTTTCAGATAAATCCAAGATGTCTGCGCCAGAATATGAAAAAGCTCTTCACTGCTTGCAGCATTGTGGATGTAAAAGAGGAAACAATCCGCTTTCAGTCTCACCATTACAAGTAGATTGCGCTGATTTTTTTCGATATACAGGTTCTGGGGAAATACGTCCTGCCGAAGATCCTGCTAAACAGCAAGTCGCTTCAAAGACTATCCAAACGCTAAATCTCAAACATGAGAATCTAACGGCTATGAGAGAGTCTGCAATTATTGGCGCTTTAGAAGGGTTGGAAGAATTAACAACGGCAGACTTAGAGATGCTTATTAAATCTTATGAACAGCCCAATCAACAAGCTTTTAGCTTTGCGATCGCATATATCCTCAAACAATTTCTAGATCCAAAATCAAAATGATGTAAATCTGCTTGATAGATAGGCGATCGTACTGACAAATACTTTCTGACAAATACTTTTCGCCTCCATCAAGGGCTTTTGGTTGCAAGTCAATTACTGAGGAGCGCCCAAGAAATCACGCTTGCCTAGCTCAACACCGCAATGTCTGAGAATGTCATAGGCAGTTGCCACATGGAAATAGACATTGGGAAAAATGAAGAACAGTAAATAGGCTTGTCCCGCAAAAGTCATTGTTTCTTTACCCATAGGCAAAGTAATTACTTTTTCCTCAGAACCATCAATCTGTTCGGGAGTGAAAGACTCGATGAATGTAACCACATTCTTAAGCCGATCGCAAAGTTCTGCAAACGTGGTTTCGTTATCTTCTAATGCAGGTGCTTCTGTACCCGCCAACCTTGCCACACCACGTCTAGCAATATCTGA
>JAYUSC010000675.1:0-6220 GCA_043755885.1 Pseudanabaena sp.
GCGGGCGAACCAGCTTCTTTGGGTTTTATATTTAATTGCGCCTAGCTACTTACTAACCAGAAAGTTCTTAAAATAAATGGCGATCGCCAGTTTTTGTAGCAAAAAGCATAGGGCGGCGCGAAGCGCCGCTCCATGCTTTTTGGGTTTTATGTCAGCGCGAAGTATTGTAATATGTGGTTATATTTAATCAACGGTAAACACATAGGTTAACTGTGGATTTGATTGCAAAGCTTTGTAAAAGTATTTATAAAAGCGATCGCGTCAGTCATATCGGTCATATCAAGACAATTTGAGGTAAGTGCAGCGTGGGCATTGTTGTAGAAAATGTAGTTAAGCAATTTGGTGATTTTTTAGCTCTAGATAATATCAATCTTGAGGTCAAGACTGGCTCATTAGTGGCGCTATTAGGTCCATCAGGTTCTGGTAAGTCCACCCTACTAAGATTGATCGCAGGCTTAGAAACTCCCGATCGCGGCAAAATTTTTCTGACTGGCAAGGATGCCACCGATCAAGATGTACGCGATCGCAATATTGGTTTTGTGTTTCAGCACTACGCTCTTTTTAAGCACATGACCATCCGCAAAAATATTGCTTTCGGTCTAGAGATCCGCAAAGAACCGAAAGCGAAAATAGCCGATCGCGTCGAAGAATTGCTAGAATTAATCCAACTCAAAGGCTTAGGCAATCGTTATCCCTCCCAACTATCGGGCGGACAACGCCAACGAGTTGCCCTCGCCCGCGCCCTCGCTGTCCAACCCAGTGTCTTGCTCCTTGATGAACCCTTTGGAGCGCTAGATGCCAAAGTCCGCAAAGAGTTACGGGCATGGTTGCGCCGCCTCCATGATGAAGTGCATGTCACCAGTGTATTTGTCACCCACGACCAAGAAGAAGCGATGGAAGTCTCTGATGTGATCGTGGTGATGAATAAAGGGAAGATCGAACAAATCGGCACACCTGCCGAGGTTTACGATAATCCCGCCACTCCTTTTGTGATGAGCTTTATTGGCCCTGTAAATGTACTTCCTGCTAATCGCGATCGCCTAAGTGAATTCCATAAAATCCACAAACACAATGCAGGTGACGATGTTTACATCCGTCCCCGCGATATTCTGATTGAGATAGATCCAACTAGTACTTCTATATCTGCAAGAATCACCAGACTGATTCATCTTGGTTGGGAAGTTCAAGCTGATTTGGTGCTGGGAGATGGACAGGTTTTGACGGCTCACCTCACACGCGAACGTTTTGATGAGCTAAAGTTACAACCACAACAATATGTCCATATCGAGCCAAAGGATGCCAAATCTTTTCCTCTAGACTATTCCATCTAACCAGCTACTCCCTTCTCAGTAAAAGAATAATTATTCAATAAAAATATGCAATACGTTTTAATTATTCATGAAGTTGAGGCTTATCCAGCATGGAAAGTCATCTTTGACCAAGCCGTAGATATCAGAAAAAATGCTGGAGAAATTAGCTATCAGTTACTGCGATACGACAATGACGCAAACAACATTGTTCATTTCTCAGAGTGGGCTTCGCTCGATCAGGCGCGACGCTTCTTTGAGTCCAGAGAGTTAGTAGAAATCAGGAAGAAAGCTGGCGTAAAAGCCCCAAACTTTATTTATCTACATGAGATAGAGCGCGGCGTGCTATAGCTTACAGCGATTTTCGAGCAGCCGAGCCACAATAAATGACTAAAAGTGTTGCTAAGTAACACTTTTAGTCATTTATTGGTTCGGATTTAAGTGCAAAGTGTTGTAATTTTATGGGCGATCGCTCTATGGTGCGTAGACACATCGCCTATATATTGCTAACATGCAATATATGTCAGCTATCCTGATCGCAAAAGCAAAAGAAGTTCGCAACGATGGCTCGATTGTTGAAATTGTGATTTGGAAACTTGCGAATCCCCTATCGCCATCCCTGCACAGCTACAAGTACCGACTTTACTACGGGGTTTCTGGCATATGTCGAGTTCGTTACGACAATGAGCGCGGTAAAGGAGACCACCGCCATTATGATGATCGAGAGGAAGCTTACAACTTCACCACACTTGAGCAGCTTCTGGCAGATTTCGAGAACGCTATAAACGGATGGAATAACCCATGAAAGCAATTATTGAATTGAGTCGTCATAAAGGCTCGATCTTCGGAGCCGTTAAACAGCAAATCTCTAACTCTCAGCAAGGAAAATCGCCCGACTACTACTTGGGCTTCGAGTCAGCCCGCGCCTTATTTTCCGAATTGACACCAGCTCGTCTCGATTTGCTTGACACCCTGAGTCGCATCGGTACTAGCAGTATGTATGCCCTCGCAAAAAACGCCAAACGTAACTATTCAAACGTTCACACCGACGTGTCACGACTTCTGGAATTGGGGCTGATCGAACGTGCTGAAGACGGCATGGTTTATGTACCATTTGAGGGGATCGAGATTCGCTTGCCGTTGGCACAAGTTGCATAAATTTTTTACTTTATGTCCGATCGCAACATGTCACAAAAAATTTGGTATAGACTAGTGACTAGATGTGATCAAGGAGCAAAAATGATGATTTTCAAAACTATTTCGCTAGTCGCGACTAGTCTCGTATCCGCAACCATATTTGCAACGGCTGGTGCGATCGCCCAAGTTACGACGGCAACCACACTATCCGAGCAAACCTTACGTGACGCTCAGCAACAAGAAAGAAGCTCACTTAGTGTCGGTGGCAGCAACCTTAACTTATTGCAACTAATTAATAATATCAACCTTGCTGGCGGCAAATCCGCAGATCAGTTTCGAGCTAGTCAAGCAGAATCCTTTGACGAAGCTGTGACCAATTTTAGGACGCAACAACGCCGCGATGTGAAGATTTCGATTCCCGCAGCAAATACTCCAGCCAATTAATAAAAAGAATAGCTAGCACTTCTTGCTAGCTATTCTTTTTATTTCAGGGTCAAAAACTTTTCGAGTGCCGTGACCAATGAGGGCGGCCAACGACGAATATTTTTTACCCAATTGAGATCTCGATAGCGCGGATCGAGATTTTCGACAGATACCCAATTACTCTCGGCTTCACCTTGTTTTTTATCTGCCCAAAGCGCCGCAGTTAGCGCCGCCCGCACATCCGTAAAATTCGGATATTTGCGTAATATATTTTTCATCGCTTTAATAGCTTCATCGCTTTTGCCGATCTCGTATAGCGCGATCGCATTATTACCAAAAGCAGTACTAAAGCGCGAATTGACATTCATCGCAATCTGATAATCGGCGATCGCATCTTCCCATTTGCCTAAGCCAGCTTTGGCATTACCACGATTGTTATACGCCGCCGCATCTTTAGGATCAATGGCTAACACGCGATCGTAATCGGCGATCGCATCTTCCCATTTACCCAAGCTTTCCAAAGCAGCGCCGCGATTGAGATAAGGATCAGGAAAATTAGGGGCAAGTTCTACGGATTTGTTATAGTCTGTAAGCGCTTCTTGAGGTCGGTTTTGGCTCATTTTTGAGTTGCCGCGATTGCTCCAACCTGCGGCATTGTCAGGATAGAGCTTGATTAAATCTGTCCAATAGCCCTCTGCGGCTGTAAATTCACCTGCATTAGTGGCGGTAAAGGCTTTTTTGACCAAAGCATCAAGTTGATTTGATTCGGCTTCGGTAATGTTGAGTTGAGCTTGCACTGGGGCAGGACTCAAGAATAAACATAAGGCAAGAAAAAGTGCTGTTATGAAGCTAGGCATAGCTATAAGAGATCCTTAGGTTATACACATATTATAGAGATATTACTTTCTGAAAATCATACGAAGAAAGTCTGTGAGCTTCAAAATAGTTCGTATGCTTTTCTACGAGTTATGTCGAGAAACCAAGTGATGATTTATGCGATCGCAATACTGCGATCGCAATTCTGTGAAAATGGTCGTGCAAGCAGCCGATCGTGGTGGTGCGACTTTTGTAGATATTGCTGCTGATGCTGAACTAATTGCGATCGCAAAGGCTAACTGCTCTTTGCCTATTTGTGTATCCGCAGTGAATGCTCAACAATTGGCTGATGCTGTGGCTAATGGTGCAGATCTCGTCGAAATTGGTAACTACGATAGCTACTACGCTCAAGGTCGGATTTTTACCGCCGATGAAATCATTGCCTTGACCTTAGAAACCAGAGCCTTGTTGCCTCATACTGCCATCTCGGTCACAGTACCTCACACTTTGCCACTCGATCAGCAAGTCACCCTCGCCGAGAAACTCGAAGCTATCGGTGCTGACATCATTCAAACTGAAGGCGGCACAAGCTCGGCTCCAACTCATGCGGGTATCCTCGGTGCGATCGAAAAAGCCTCGCCAACCCTCGCCGCCGCCCATGCCATCAGCCGCGCTGTATCAATCCCCGTGCTTTGCGCTTCTGGCTTAAGCAATATCACTGCACCAATGGCGATCGCATCGGGAGCTTCAGGTGTTGGCGTTGGTTCCGCAGTAAACCAACTCAATGATGTGGTTTCGATGATTGCCACTGTTCGCGCTCTTAGAGAATCATTGGGAGAAGCGATCAACAGCAATGTGGCAAACCAAGTAGTTGGGTAATCAATATTTACTTACTTTCTCGTAAGCAAATTAGCAAAATAAATAAACATAAAGGCGATCGCTCTGAATTTTCTAAAAAGTTCAAAGCGATCGCCTTTCTCGTAAAATCAGCTAACCAAAAGCGCGATCGTCTAATCTTGCCGCCAAAATAAAGTGAAATGGACAAACATCAATTTACTGAATTATTTTGAATTTCATCTATCTCCCCATATGAGCGGAAACGTTAAGTATAGTTACTACTTTCACGTTCCTTAAGCCTTGATAGACAGAGGGAAAGGGAAAGTTCTTTTACAGTTTTACTACAATTTGTTTCGTAATAAATCAGGTCAATCAAATCACTCAAGAAGTCAAACATGCGCTTGTCATGATGTTTGCATAGAGGATTTCTCTTATTAACTATTCAAGGAGTATTTATAAGGTTAGTAACACTCGCAGATAATAAACGCACAACGATCCCCGTTAGATTGGCAGATATGGAGGCAACGCAGAACTTGCTTATTGCCAAGGAAAGCGTTTTGATTGAAGCCTGTCATGATCGAAAAATCTTCAATCGTTTGGAAAATATTCTTAGAGATGATGAAACGAACGTGGGGATCATCAACACAGTAATCGTTCAGTATGGAATCACATCTGAACCAAATCCAACTGTCCGAAAGAGCAACTGAATTGATGGAAATTCAGAGCTTGCAAGAGCAAAATTCAAGATAAGTTTTTTGCTGACCAAACCAAGTAGAAATTTATATTCTGGATTCTTATCTATGTAGATTTCCAACCTATGGGACGCAAAGCGTCGCATAGCCTACTATTCACATTTAAACTAACTGCCCAACTAACAGGAAAAAATCATGATTCGTACTAATCAGACAGAAGAAGTTTTTACAGATCGTCGTAGTAATAATGGTAATGGCAATGGTGTTACAGAGTTTAGCGATCGCATTCATTGGGGTGCAATCATTGCAGGATTAGTGGTAGCCATCAGCTCTCAATTATTGCTAAGTGCGATCGGTGCAGCCCTAGGATTTGGCAACATTGCAGACTCAGGTGCACCTCGCTCTGACTCAGGTGATGTTGCTCAATCCGTTGGTATCTGGACAATCATTAGTCTGTTTATTTCTCTATTTATCGGTGGTTGGATAACCGCGAGATCTTTCGGATCAGTCAATCGGAGTACGGCTGCTCTCAACGGAGCCATTCTCTGGGCAACCACTTTAGCAATTAGCTCTGGTTTATTAGCTATTGGAGTCACTGGTGCTTTTGGTTTGGCGGCTGCTAATGCAGATAGGATTGCTAATCAAGCCCAACAAAATGGAATTACTCTTTCTGATGCAAGAAATAGTATCCCTTCTGGGAGAGACACACAAAATAGTGGAGCAACACCAAGCCCGATTCCTACTCTGAGCGCTCAACAAACGCGTGAGGTAGCTTCTAATGGATCTAAGGCTAGCTGGGGTTTTACTTTTGGCTCCTTGTTAGGACTTGCGGCGGCAATGATTGGAGCAAGCGTTGGCGCTCGTAGTCTACATAGTGAAAGAACTAACTATAACAATAATAGTCAGGTATAAATAAATTGTTACTCCCTCCCCAGCCACGAATTAGTAGTGCGTGGCTTTGCCTCGTACTACTAATTCATGATCTTAGGGACTTACACAAAATAATCG
>JAYUSC010000676.1:0-2671 GCA_043755885.1 Pseudanabaena sp.
TGTGGCGCGAAGCGCCACAACTCTCTTTTCGGTTTTAGTTTTTCTCGCCAAAAAAGATACAAGGTTGTTTCTCTGTGACAACCCTCATCTTTTGGGCTAATTTTATGTATTAATCGTATAATTACAATAAGTGGATCAAAAAGCCATTTAGCTTGGGCGCAATAGAGTCCCATTGAAAAATATGAAAGTGAAAACTAAGACGATCGCTGATGTCTTGATTGTTGAAGATGAACTTGTTACCGCAAATGCCCTATCAGATGTTTTAGCTGATATGGGCTATCGAGTGCTAGCTATAGCTGACAGTAGTGACGGTGCAATTGCTTCAGTCCATCATCAGATCCCAGATATTGTTTTGATGGATATTAAACTCAGAGATTCAGTTAGTGGGATCACTGTGGCTAATGAGATTCATAAAATAGCGTCTATCCCCATAATTTATCTAACAGCTTTTAGCGATCCTGAGACTTTAGAACAAGCGATCGCAACTTCTCCCTATGGATATCTCACTAAGCCACTTAGATATGCAGAAGTTAATGGCGCAATCATGCTGGCCCTCAAGAAGCATCATGAAGAAAAAATATTGCAAGAAGCTCTAGACAAAGAAAAAGAGCTGCATACTTTAAAGTCTCGTTTACTTGCCATGGCCTCCCATGAATTTTCAACGCCCATGTCAGTAATTAGATTATTGATTTGGAAATTACAAAACTTTGAAGGACAACTAACTAAAGAAAGTAGAGCTAAGAATCTTAATTCTATTCAATCAGCGATTAAAGATATTAACTGGTTGCTGGAAGAGGTGAAATTTATTGCTTGTTCGGAGTCAGGGAAATTCCCATTTCATCCTGAAAATGTAGATGCGATCGCTTATTGCCAGCAATTAGCTGATAGCTTTGAGACAGAAGATAGTATTCGTAAATGTCGGATTAAATTTCATAGTCATGGGCGATGTCAAAAGTTGAAGTTTGATAAGAAGTTGCTATGGCATATATTTATGAACTTGGTCTCTAACGCAATTAAATATTCCTACGAAGGGGGGACTATTGATGTGGAATTGATTTGTGAGTCAAGGCAGTTATTTCTAAGTATTGCTGACCATGGTATTGGTATACCTGATGAATATTTAAACAGTCTGTTTTTACCTTTTTTAAGGGCTGAAAATGTTGGTACTGTTAAGGGTTTAGGAATGGGGCTATATATAGTAAAGCAATCTGTAGAAGCTCATTCTGGGAAAATCGCGGTGGAAAGCGAAGTGAATATGGGTACAAAGTTTACAGTTGTTTTGCCTTCGGCATAATAAACTCAAAAAAATCTGTACCAATCACGCAGCGATTGGTACAGATTTTTTGAGTTTATTTTTATGTCTTTAGAGATAACTCCTTAGGCTTATTTTTGATTTCTAATTTATGGTGATTATCTATTGGATTTAGAATAAATAAAAACTTGTAAAGTATATAGGGCAATAATTATTTGCTTTGATTAAGTTTTTAATAGCTCTGTGAGAATAGATTAAAAGTGTATTTAACAATACTTTACATATTCTGGAAACAGATGTAAGGTCTTATCCATGTTAAAAGTCTGTATTGATTTTCCTTTATTACTGCATAAAACATGTTTCCTAAAGGAGGTAACGATATGACAGAACTGGGGATAGGCTTCAAAGATTAATTCTCAGATGCTTACTGGTTGTGAGCAACGTGACTGAACAAAAACTTTTTAAAACTCAACACATATAAAAGTTCGGTCACAAGTTGTTAGCAACGAGATTATTAACCGTCTCACAGAATTTACTAGGCTAGAAAACTTGCATCAATAAATAGTAAAACTGGTGAGACCTCAATATTGGAGGTTTTATGAATGTTCGTGGAAAAACAGCTCTCATCACTGGAGCTTCGCGAGGTATTGGCAGAGCGATCGCCTTGGAACTTGCTCAACAGGGTGTTAAATGCTTAATTTTGGTAGCTCGCGATCTTGAACGCTTAAATGCTGTTGCTGCGGAAGTGGAAGATTTGGGAATAGAAGCGGTGACCTTACCTCTAGATCTATCTCAAACCGTTGAAGTGAATATTGCGATCGCACATGTATGGCGAGATTTTGGTCCAATTGACATTCTGGTTAACTGTGCTGGTGTAGCACATCAATCATCTTTTTTGCGATCGCGCTTTCAAGATGTGCAGTCGGAAATCGAGGTCAATTTGCTGGGTATGTATGCAATCACGAGGATGGTGGCAAGGCGGATGGCAGTGCAGCGCAACGGCTTTATTGTTAATGTCTCTAGCCTGATGGGTAAGGTCGCCGCGCCGACGATGGCGACTTATTCGGCAACTAAATTTGCGATCGTGGGATTCACTCAGGCTTTGCGTGGTGAGTTGGCTGCTTACAACATCAAGGTGTCGGCGCTACTTCCATCTCTTACTGATACAGATATGGCGCATGATTTGGAGTGGTTTCGCTGGGTGGCGATGATGACTCCAAAGCAGGTGGCTCAGGCTCTGATTGCAGGGCTAGAGCGTGAAGCTCCTGAAATCCTTGTCGGATGGCAAAGTCATCTGGCTGTTTGGGGTCATCGGCTCTTTCCATTCTTAATTGAAAAGATCTTGCTAATTGCTGCTCCTAAAGTTGGCTAAAATCCTACTCCCTTCCCAGTGAATAATCAGGGTTGCGCGGCTTCGCC
>JAYUSC010000677.1:0-6201 GCA_043755885.1 Pseudanabaena sp.
TGTTTTGAAAACATTCTTTCTTTTGATCGACAAATCTTTCTTCTCAAACTGGTTTTCCAAATGCTGCTATTGTACCCCTTAATTCCTCAATAGGCTGTAGCGATGTATTGGAGGTAATCGAATGACACAGACTATTTGAGAGAATATTTGCTCGGCTGAACCCATCAGAATTGCAAAAATGTTTTAGAGGATGGATGGAAGCAGTCCATAAAACAACAGGCGGAGAATTGATTAATATTGATGGCAAAACGTTGAGAGGAGCGAAGGAAGCAGCGCCATTCCCGCAGCCTAATTCATATGGTGAATGTTTGGTCGGCAACACAACATTTGGTGCTGGGACAGAAAAAAGTTAGTGAGAAATCAAATGAAATAACCGCTATCCCCCCATTGCCAGAAATGTTGGCAATTCGAGGTTGTTTGGTCAGCATAGACGCAATGGGATGTCAGACCGAAATCGCCAAAACAATCATTAAACAAGCATTGAACAAGGTGCAGATTATGTATTAGCGCTCAAAGGAAATCAAGGTAATCTCCATGATGATGTAAGTCAATTATTCACATCTGCTCGCGCGCAAAAATTCCATAATATCGAACATCAATTCCATTCAACAGTAGAAAAAGGGCATGGACGCATTGAGAAGAGATCCTATTGGACTATGGGTAATACAGAATTTCTCATTGGCGCAGAGAAATGGATAGGGTTAAAAAGTATTGGCATGGTTGAATCAGAACGTAATGTCAATGGCGTAGTTTCTATCCAACAGCGATATTATATTCTGAATCTTTCTACGAAAAAGTCCCAGAAGCCGAAAAAGTAATCGCGATCGCAAAAAGAGGATCGACAAGTCATAACTTGCAGATTCTCTTTTGGATTAAACAGATCGCGTCATTTGCACGCGAAAACGTTCTTTCTTAGTAATCATAATTTCGCCAATCGTGACTCGCCCTTTGCCGCGAATCGCGATCAGATCGCCAGCTTTGAGTTGGAAATTGGGCTGAGATATAGTCTTCCAATTAACGCGTACATCTTCACCGTTGATCAAGTCCACCATTTTACTGCGCGACATTCCGAAACCAAAAGAGGCGATCGCATCTAGTCTCAACGAAGCTTCAGTGGAAGTGAGTTCTTTGGTTACAGGTATGCGGATTTTGAGTTCATCAAATGCGATCGCATTGACTTTCACGGGAACTGTGCGGACTTGATTGAAATGGATTTGCAAATATTCCATCAACTCAGGGACGACAATCGCCTGTGCGCCTTTTTCACCCAAGACATTCACATCTCCGACCTTTTGGCGCTCGATTCCACAGCCGAGGATTGCACCAAGAAAGTCTCGATGAGTAGCGGTGTCGAATAGGAAATTACCTGCGATCGAGATCGCGGTGAGGCTGACCATTGAGATATCAAGGGGCAACTCAGAACGTGCGATCGCTAATCTTTGGCGCTCGGCTTGCTCATAACCGCCCCATGCCAAGCATTGGATCTCAGTCATTTTGCCAAGTACTCTCAGAGCCTCGGCAATTTCGGGCGGTGATAAAAAATCACTGCACACTACTTCCCAAGTCTGGATCGCGCGATCGCCTAAATCCAATAATCGACTTAAAGTTTCTCTATTTTCAACATGATTAAGTAGGTCACGGGGTAGCATTAGATCTCGTCAAATTCCTCATCGGGAATGCGTTGTTTGGACTTGTCAGGAATCTTGGTTTCACCCCAAGCATCACGAATTTGTTGTTGAGTTTCGTTACGAAAATCAGGCTTGCCAGAGTCTAGATAATCGTCTTCAAAATCATCGTAATCGTCATCATAATTGTTGCCCGCTGGTGGCGTAGCGATCGGGCGCGATGGCTCTGGGCGAGACTCGGCTCTGGCTTGACGACGTTGGGGTGGATTAGCGGGTGGGCGCTCCTCAGCCCAATTGTCGCCATCATCCCAAGATTGCTCTTGGCGATAGACAGGGCGTTGCTGCTGTGGTGGTGGTGAATAGGTACTTCTGGAACCTGACGACAGGGCATTGTCGCGAATTGTTGTGGATGGTGGCATGTAGTCATCGTCGAAGTCATCTTCCCAAGGTGCTTTGCCTAGTCCCAGACGCTCTAGCAGTCCTTTGCTAAGTTGCGTCATCCGATCTTCCATGCCTTCGGTGACAATAATGCGATCGCGACCTACAGCGATGATTTCATTCACATCCAGCTCATAAGTACTGATTAAACTTGCAGGAATAATCGGATTGCCGATCGAGGCAACGATTAAAAACAGTAAACTACCTGTCTCAGGATCAAATTTAAAGTCTCTGACTTTGCCTAGTAATTCGCCAGACTCGGTGACAACCTCGTTATTAATCAGGGTTGTGTAGCGCTCGGTAATTAAAATATCTTCGAGGATCGACTCGTCGTCTACCAAAATCGCATCTGGTCCTAGTAAGTCAACGTTATCTAGAGACATAAAAAATGTGTCCCCAATGCCAATTGGTGTGCCTGGGACAAAGCGCTCGGCGACGGTCATACCGACAACCCGCCTCTGATCGACATCGAGCCAGATCTGGGTGACGATGCCAAGCCGCACGGCTGAGCGCTTGCTAAAGACTTGCAAACCCAAGACGGCGGCACGTTGACGAAGATTTTTCGATTGCATCATGGCGGTGACGTGGCTCTAAAAGATTCCCAAACAATCCCCAACGGGTGGGGCATGAACTAAACAGGAGGGTAAATACCTAGCCCTGATTCTAGCAGACTAGATCCCTGTCGGTATCTTAACGTTTGTTCGGTCGATTGTTCGGGCGTATCGCTTAATTTTCAAATCTAGAAAATTTATTATAGAGCCAATATTTTGCCGCTACATCCTACGGGGTTGATTTACGGCATGGGGGAAGAGATTTTTGATAATTATTTTACAGCATTGTTCGATCAAACCCGCCACAAGAAGGATAGCAGGGCAAAGCCCCGCAATGGGTCTTGTATTCTTATTTGTGGCGGGTTTGAAAGCAAATTGCTGTAAGGTCAGTGGTAAGCGCTTACCAGCAAATGGGGCAGATTTTACAGCTAAAAACGTTATGATACAACTGTTTTGTGCAGTAACAAGGTGAATACAATGGCGATCGCATTACCAAAAAAAATCATGCTTCTTGGTTCTGGCGAACTGGGCAAAGAGGTTGCGATCGCAGCCCAAAGACTTGGTAATACGGTAATTGCAGTTGATCGCTATGACAATGCGCCTGCGATGCAAGTTGCCGATTATCGAGAAGTCATTTCGATGTTGGATGGCGAGGCTCTCGAAGCAGTTGTCAAAAAATATCAACCCGATCTGATCGTGCCAGAAGTAGAAGCAATCCGTACCGAAAAACTGCTCGAACTCGAAGCTCATGGTTATACCGTCATTCCCACCGCTGCCGCTACCAACTTCACCATGAACCGCGATCGCATTCGGGACTTAGCAAGTAATGAATTGGGATTGCGAACTGCCAAATACGCCTACGCCACTAGTCTTGATCAACTAAAAACCGTTGCCGCTGAAATTGGGTTCCCAAACGTGATTAAACCCGTAATGTCTTCCTCTGGCAAAGGGCAATCCGTTGTCCAGAATGTCGATGAACTAGAAAGAGCTTGGAATTATGCGATCGCAGGAGGACGAGGTGATACCGCCAAAATTATTATCGAGGAATTTATCAATTTTGAAGTAGAAATCACTCTGTTAACGATCCGTCAATGGCAGGGAGAGACTCTATTTTGTGAGGCGATCGGGCATCGTCAGGAACGAGGTGACTATCAAGAATCATGGCAACCAGTCGGCTTAACCTCTGCCCAAGTCCAAGATGCACAGGACATAGCCCGCAAAGTCACCGATAAACTCGGCGGCGCAGGGCTGTTCGGCGTGGAATTCTTCATCACTAAAAATGAAGTAATTTTCTCTGAACTGTCCCCCCGTCCCCACGACACAGGAATGGTGACCCTCATCTCCCAAAATCTCAACGAATTTGAACTCCATTTACGCGCAATTTTAGGCTTACCGATTCCCACAATTGAATTGCTAAGTCCGTCAGCTAGCGCGGTTATTCTTGCCACTGAAACTAGCGACAATATTTGCTTTACAGGCTTAGAAGCAGCCCTTGCGATTCCTAACACAGAAATCCGTTTGTTTGGCAAACCAGACTCTCGTCCCTACCGCCGCATGGGTGTCGCCTTGGCTAAAGGCAAAGATGCCATAGAATCCCGTCAAAGAGCCACAGAAGCTGCATCCAAAGTCAAAATCATCTAAATTAAACAGCGCGATCACAACAACAAGTCAAACGCAATGTTTGTAAAAGCATTGCGTTGCTTCTACTGACGGACAATGCGATTCTCGGTTTTTACCTGCAAGGGCGACTTAGCGCTGATATATTCTGCGATCGCATCCGATAGCAAATAACCAGTGTCTAAGAGATTTTTACCTTCTGCAAAGTCGCGATAACCATCTCCGCCAGAAGTGAGGAAATTAGTTGTCGCTACCCGATAAATTGATTGTGGATTCAGTAATTGGAAGTTACCAGATTCAGAAACTACTTCAACTTTGGTAATTCGATTTCCTGCTGGTGATTTTGGATTCCACACAAAGCGGATTCCAGCCACTTGCGGAAACCTTCCCTCCTCTTTTTCGGCGAGACTAACTCCATGCTCTAATGTCGCTAGCAACTGCTTGCCAGTTAGCTCTACCCGCGTAATCGTATTGCCAAAAGGAAGTGCTTCTAATACATTTCCCATCGTGATCTCACCTAAAGGGAAACCGTTGCGAATACCACCAGCATTTGTCAGAGCCACTTGGACGCGATCGCCTTTTGTTTTCGCCAAGATCGCATCAGCAATCAAGTTTCCTAAACTGGTTTCGCCCGTCCGCATTTTGATGCGATCGCCATCGAGTTCCGCTAGTGACTTACCAATAATTTTTTGACGTAGCGCCTCAATTGGAGCGGCATAGGCTTTGAGCTTGTCAGCAAATTCTTGATTGGATTTGATACTTGCATCAAGGGCGTGGGGTTTACCTGCCCAAGCAATCAACTTACCTGCGCGATCGAAGCTCACTGACAAATCACCCAAATATTTACCCCATTCCCAATCGGTTACAACTAGCACAGGCTCCTTTGTGCCATTCTTCTCTACTAATGGATAGGGATAATTAGCATTAGGAATATTGCCAACAGGTGTGTGACTATGAGCGCCAATAATAATATCGATATCTGGGACTTTTCGGGCTAGGGCAAGATCATGCTCAAAGCCAATGTGAGTCAGCGCCACAATTTTATTAATTCCCTGTTGCTTCAGGGCGCGAACCGATGTACGGGCGGCGGCGATCGGGTCAGTAAACTTCACGCCATCACCAACGCTAGCTAAAATCGCTGTGTCTGGAGTCGTTAAGCCAAATATACCAATCTTTTCGCCTTTCAATTCGAGAACATGCCAAGGACGAATCTTTCCATACAGAGGAGATTCGGGCGCGACATCTATATTTGCGGAAATAATTGGGAACTTGGCTTTAGCGATGAAGTCGGCGAGTACTTGCTGTCCGCGATCAAACTCATGATTGCCAATCGTGCCAGCATCGTAAGCCAGCGCATTATAAAAATCTAGATCCGCCTGTCCCAGATATTGATTGAAATAGAGAGTTCCCTGAAAAATATCCCCTGCATCCAATAACAGCAAAGGCTCATGATTAGTTTTACTCTGATCCCGAATTTGGTCAATCAAAGTCCGACGACGCGCTATCCCACCAAGTAGGCGATCGCCATATTTAACAGGTTCTAAATGTGCGTGATGATCGTTAGTATGTAAAATCCGCAGCGAAAAGCGATTTTCCTGTGCGACGACATTTAAGAATGCAGGTGAAACTGCGATCGCAAAGGTAATCACAAAAGCTACGAAGATCTGAAAAGATTTCCTAGCCTGATGTTTCAGTTTTAAGTAATTTGCGATCGCTTGCCAACTATTCATCACTTTCATAGTCATCACCATTAAATTCCAAAGATTTTACTGTCGGACTTACCCCCTTTAATTCCCCCTTGCAAAGGGGGAAAACTAGAAATCTTGTTCCCTCCCCTTTGCAAGGGGAGGGTTAGGGTGGGGTGAATTTTAAATTAACAAATCACTTTAGAGTGACAAAGAAAATCATCTATTTGAGTTTGTCGAGAATGCGACGCATCGCTTCATTCACATTATCGCGGCTGTTAAAGG
>JAYUSC010000678.1:0-6186 GCA_043755885.1 Pseudanabaena sp.
CGCTCTCTAGATGTCTGCCGATGAAGACCAGTTGATTCTTGCGGAGTTCATTGTCTTTCCAGGGGCGATCGCGAGTTGCGTCGAATTGCATATGCACACCTTGAAATACTAAGCGCTCCTCAGAACCAGAGAGATTGATAATTCCCTTAGAGCGAAAAATATCTTGACCTTGAGTTTTCAATAACTGACTAATCCATACTTGGAACTTGTAGGGATTGACCGCCCCTGCTTCCAGAATGCTGACTGAGCCAACTTCTTCATCATGGATATGGTGATGATGCTCGTGGTGATCATGGTCGTGATGATGCTTATGTTCATGTTCGTGATCATGATGCTCGTGATCATGTTCTTCCTTGACTTGAGCAGCAAGGAATTCTGGATTTTTTTCAAGAATGCGATTGAGGTCAAAGCCGCCGACATTGAGAACCTTGTTGATACTGTCCTCAATATTCTCTGTATTGGCTTGATTTAACTGGACGCGATCGACTCTGGCTAAAACGTTTAGATGCTTGATTTTTGCTTCGAGTTCCACTAATTCCGATTCAGTCACCAAATCAGTCTTATTCAGCAAAATCACATCGGCAAAACCAATTTGTTCGAGAACCTCGCGATCGCCCCAATGTTGTTGGACATGCTTAGCATCAACGACGGTGACCACCGCATCAAGGGAAACTTGGCGATGAATGTCCTCATCCATAAAGAAAGTCTGAATTACAGGTCCCGGATCGGCTAAGCCCGTAGTCTCGATCAAAAGATGATCAAATTTATTACGGCGGCGCATTAAATTACCGATAATCCGAACTAGATCGCCGCGCACAGTGCAGCAGATACAGCCATTGTTCATTTCAAAAATTTCTTCGTCCGCACCGATCACTAGTTGTTGATCGATACCAATTTCACCAAATTCATTGACGATCACGGCAACTTTTTTGCCATGCTCTGCGGTAAGGATGTGATTTAGTAATGTAGTTTTACCTGCGCCAAGAAAGCCTGTAAGGACAGTAGCGGGGATTTGTGATGTTGCCATGCTCATAGCCGATGCCAATTGCCTGTGATGCTAATTAATTTGAATATGTACTGATAAAATTATAACTCTCTTGCCTTGTCGCGGCTTCTAACCGCCGCCAACAATGGTGACAATTTCTAGGCGATCGCAATTTTGGATGATCGTATTTTCCCAGAGTTGACGATGTAAAATCTCGCCGTTATACTCCACGGCAACTAAGCGAGGATTCATCGCTAAAGATTTCAGCAATTCAATCATCGTCAGATTTGGCTCACAGTTGCGATCGTCACCATTTACTTGCAGGGTAATCATAGATATTTAAGTTTAAAATTTGATTTTTAGCATTGTCTTGATCTTAGCTCCCTGCAAAGGATAACAAAACCTAAAATTGGTGTGGTGCGTAGCCCACCAATTTTAGGTTTTACTGCAACTCAGGTATTTGTTCAGATTCCCAATGACTGAGAATAATTGCATTGACACTGTTGCCAATAATATTCACCACAGTTTTAAGTCCATCGGTAAGGCGATCGATGCCTGCGACTAAGGCGATCGCTTCTAAAGGTAATCCCGATGCTGACAGTACAGTTGCCATTGTAATTAGTGCTGCACCAGGAACACCAGGTGTGCTAAATGAAACCAGTAAGCTACTAACTGCGATCGCAGTTAGCAAAGAAGGCGTTAAGGGGATTTGATAAATTTGAGCAACAAATAAAGCATTAAATCCTTGTAAAATAGCCGCACCATCACGTTTGAGCGCCGTACCTAAGGGAATTGCAAAACTGGCAATTTCTTCGCGCAACCCATAGTTCTCTTGGATATTGTGTAATACTACTGGCAATGCTGCATTAGAACTAGCTGTCCCAAATGCTAATGCGATCGCTTCCGCAAGACTTCGCAAGAACCTTATAGGATCAGCTTTGAGGATAAATAGGGCTAGCAGATCTAGGCAAATCATGATCGAAGAAGCCATTACTAGACCCAAAACATAGAGAAATAACTTAGCGACAAGTTCTAATCCTTGAGTTGCGATCGTGGAACTCATCAGGGCAAATACCCCCAAAGGCGCAACATACAAGATTACAGACAAAGTTTTTTCGCTAATGTGATAGATACTTTCAACTAGTTCCACAAAGGGTTTAGCTTTCTCCTTAGCAAGTTGGACTCCTATCCCCAATAGAATTGCCGAAAAAATGATTTGCAATAGATTCCCAGTACTGAGAGCTTCTAATGGATTGACAGGAATCAAGCTGACTAGCCAAGATGTTAGAGATGGTGCTGCGGTAATATCAATATCCTCAGATATTGAGAAGCCTGTCACACCGCTACCAGGTTGTAAGAAATACGCAGTACCCATACCCACACAAAGTGCGATCGCACTGGTAATCAGGTAACTGGTCATTAACTTGACTGTATATCGACCAACTTGCGCTGCGCCCTGAATCCTAGTTAATCCCATGATTAATGAAGAAAAAACAATGGGAACGACGACAAACTGAATCAGCCTTAAAAAGGATTCGCCAACTGGAGCTAAAAAACTTTGATTAATTAATTCAATATTCTCAGGAAAAGTTGTATTTAATAAAGTTCCAAATGCAACGCCAAGGGCAAGTGAAACGAGAATGAAAGTAGATAGATTCATATTCCAGATACTAATGTACAAACCGTCACAAAAAACTCGCAGTCCTATAGCTCAAACCCAGAGATTTTTTGAAAGTGTTGCGAAGCAACACTTTCAAAAAATCTCTGGGTTTGGGTTTGAGTGCAAAGCACTGTAACTCAGGCAAATAAAAAAGAAAGTCCAAAATGAACTGCCGTAGTCCTCAAACAGTTATGATAACTCACCGCTCCTTCCTGTGTTTACGATAGCGATTGCTATATAATCAAGTTTGCTAGGTTGACTCTCTTAATATTTAGATACAAACAAGATGCTATGGCGGATCGTTATGTTCGCGTGAAAACTTCCCAAGGGAAAGTCTGTTATGGGCTGTTAGAGTTGAATCAATCGATAACGCTACTCAGCGCAGCACCTTGGCTGGGAGGGGAGCCAAATGGTGAATTACTTGTGCCAGATAGCTATCAACTTTTAGCGCCCTGTGAGCCGAGCAAAATTGTGGCTGTGGGTAAAAACTATTCTGCACATGCTGCGGAAATGGGTGGGGAAGTACCAAAAGAGCCAATTATATTTTTAAAGCCGACAACGACGATTATTGCTCCTGAAGCAGAAATAGCCTTACCACCACAGTCAAAACGGGTGGAATATGAAGGTGAGTTAGCCTTGGTGATTGGTTCGCATTGTTTTAATCTCACCCCCAAACAAGCGATCGCCGCGATTTGGGGCTACACGATCGCAAATGATGTGACGGCGCGGGATTTACAAAGAAGTGATAGCCAATGGACTAGGGGTAAGGGTTTTGATACTTTCTGTCCTTTGGGTCCTTGGATTGTCCGCGAAATCAGTCCTACTGCGATGTTGCAAACCTTTGTAAATGATACTAGAAAGCCTTTTCAGTCCGCCTCAATTGAGGAGATGGTGTTTTCTCCAGACTATATCGTGTCCTACATTAGCCAAATCATGACTTTATTACCTGGGGATATTATTCTCACAGGCACGCCTGAGGGTGTGGGGCAAATGCAGGAAGGCGATCGCGTTTATATCGAAATTGAGGGTATTGGCAAATTGCAAAACACGGTAATTTTGCGATCGCCTTTACCGATTGAGGAAGAACCCGAAGAAAGCGAAATTGACGACTAGTGGGAACATATTTTTTATAGCCAAGGTCATATATTTCTAAATACAAGATATATACCGCCCGCTGCGCGGGCGGTATATATCTTGGGATTTTAAGTCAGACTCGATGTCATAGGCGAATCACGCAAGAGTCAAAAAAATATCTGGGGGGACGCTTTGATTTGTTTACTCATCCTCACACATGCAAATAATCCTATGAATTACTCAACCCGAAATTTACCCAAGTTTTTGCTAAAGCAATTTGGCTACTTATCTGCGATCGCATTAACTTTGCCCCTATTAGCAAGCCCCAGCCTCGCCCAGATTATCCCCGTCGAAACGACCCCTAGCTCAAATCCTTCAACCCTGCCATCGGAAAATCCTAACGACAAAGCTGCCAATCCCACTGACAACAAAACCGCTCGTTTTAGCTGTCAGTCCCGTGATGGTCAATCTATTGTCGTCTATCAACCCAAAAGCCAACCCCAAAAATATTTTCCTTGGGCGGCTCCTAGCGCCATGGGCGATGGCTGGTCACCTGAGAAGCGTTGCAATGAAATTAGCCGTCGGTTGGAGTTATATCGTCCCGATGGTTTAGTGGAAATGCGAACTAGTACCGAAAATGGCTACAACGTAATCTGCGCTACCACCGATAAAAATTCTGCTTGTCGGATTGTCCTAACTGTCCCCAATGGGCAAGATCCGATCGCAACTCGCGATCGCGTATTTGGTAATCTTGCCACCGCCGATAGTGGTCAAGCAACTACAGCCGTAAATACCTATCGCGGACGCGATCGCACCTTAAACGATATCAGCGGTGATCTTGGCTTAGGCATTGATCTCAAGGGAATTAATGGTGTCCTTGGTTCTGTACTATCCACTAACCGCACTGTGTCTACGACGAATATTCGTGGTGGCAACTTGTACTTAAAGCCATTTCTCGATCCTAGTGATGGCGGCACGGGTGCAAGCATCAACAACAGTGGTTTTACTGGCGGTCGAAAGCTCAATCCTGATAATTTCCGTTAAAACGCAGAATCACGGATTAAACGGATTATGGGATTACCCAGATTTTAATATCTTTGCAGATACCTAAAAATCTGGGTAATCCGTGTAATCCGTTTAATCCGTGATTCAGATTTATGCTTCGTTTAGCGCCGCAATACCAGGCAAAATTTTGCCTTCGAGCAGTTCTAAACTTGCACCACCACCAGTAGAGATGTGGCTCATCTTGTCAGCCAGACCAACTTTCTCAACCGCAGCCACGGAGTCGCCGCCGCCGATGATTGTGATTGTGCCAGTGGCTGTGAGATCAGCAAGAGTATGTGCGATCGCTTCAGTCCCAGCCGCAAACTTATCAAACTCAAATACACCCATTGGACCATTCCAGATTGCCGATTTGCATTCAGCAAGTGCAGCTTGGAATACCTTGATCGAGTCAGGACCAATATCTAAGCCCATCCAACCATCAGGAATATTGTCGATGCTCACGGTTTGAGCATTAGCATCAGGCTTGAAGTTATCAGCAACGACAACATCAGTTGGCAGCAAGAACTTTACGCCTTTTGCTGCCGCCTTTGCTTCGAGAGCGCGAGCCAATTCTAGCTTGTCTTCTTCAACGAGAGACTTGCCAACATTCAAGCCACGAGCCTTGTAGAAGGTGAAGATCATACCGCCGCCGAGCAGCAAATAATCGACTTTATCAAGCAATGTTTCGATTACGCCGATCTTGCTGGAAACCTTGGAGCCACCAACGATCGCCGCCAGAGGACGCTTAGGATTGTCGATCGCACCGCTGAGGTATTGCAATTCTTTATCAAGCAAGAAACCAGCAACCGAGGTGCTGATGTACTTAGTTACGCCTTCAGTAGAAGCATGGGCGCGGTGAGCAGTCCCAAAAGCATCATTTACATAAATGTCAGCCAAAGATGCTAATTTTTTGGCGAATTCAGGATCGTTCTTTTCTTCTTCAGGATAAAAACGCACGTTTTCCAACAAAGCCACATTGCCGTTGTTCAGTGCATTAACTTGAGCCGCAACTACGTCACCGATACAATCGTCGGTTTTGACAACAGGTTTGCCGAGCAACTCCGATAAACGGACTGCGACAGGATTGAGGCGAAGGCTCTCGGTGACACCCTTTGGTCTGCCAAAGTGGCTAGTGAGGATTACACGAGCGCCAGCTTCGATCAGGTACTTAATCGTCGGCAATGCGGCGCGAATACGGGTATCGTCGGTGATTTTGCCAGTTTCGTCTTGAGGAACGTTAAAATCGACTCTTACTAAAACTTTCTTGCCTGCTAATTCCGCAGCAGTCAAACTTGCAAGACTTTTCTTTGCCATAAAATTTTTATACTTTTAGTATATAAAGTTGCTTTTTTACAATGTCTTAATAATTTTACCGAATTTCGTCCAGTTTGCTAGCTGTAGTTCAGCAATTCTCATTATTAAA
>JAYUSC010000679.1:0-2659 GCA_043755885.1 Pseudanabaena sp.
TGTTGCGGCGGCAAAGCCCGCCGCAACAATCTTGGGTTTTATTAAACTTCTGATCCTAAGGACGCGAATAATTCTTGACCCTACTGATTTTTTTGAATCAACATCAGATGCATATTTAGTGCGATTGCCTATAGGACTGAAAAGGACGATATATGGCAATATAGGGATTAACGACAATCAGCCTAACTTGTGCCGCTTGACATAAACCGATTACAACAAGCCTTGAGTATCGAGGCCGAGAAAGGCTTTTCCAATTTACAGGGAAAGCAATTTTTGTTTGCAGATTTTTTAAATGTGAGCTTAAACGAGATCCCCGAAGACTGGGAAATGAGCGATCGCCTTCAAGCCAGCACCCTCGCCAATCAATATGCCCAATACAGCGACTTAGTCCTATCGCGCAGACAGCATTTAGTTGCTGAGACCCGCCGCTTGCTGTACGAAGTGCGCCGTCGTGAAATCGCGGCAACAAGTGCGCCTCCCAAAACCAAGAAACCTAAGACCGAAGCGATCGCAGCGACTGAACCTAAAGCTATTAAAAAAATATCACCTGACACGGAATTAAAAAATGTGGAAGGGGTTGGCTCATTTATGGCAACCAAGTTTAAGCTGCTTGAGTTGCATACAGTGCGAGACGTGCTGAATTATTATCCTCGCGATCATATTGACTATGCGCGGCAGATCCCGATCCGTGACCTTAAAGATGGCGATACGGTTACAGTCATCGGTACGATCAAAAGATTTGGATGCTTTACTAGCCCCAAAAATCCTAACCTCACCATTGTCGAAATTATTCTGCGAGACTATACGGGGCAGATTAAACTTAGCCGCTTCTGGACAGGCAAACGTTACTCCAATCGCGGTTGGCAAGAATCGCAGAAAAAGCTTTACCCCCAAGGCTTCACAGTGGCGGCTTCGGGAGTGGTCAAACAGAGCAAATATGGTTTGACTTTAGAGAATTATGAAGTGGAAGTGCTGGAGCATACGCAGGATACAATCCAGTCCAAAACTGTGGGGCGGGTTGTGCCAGTTTATCCACTTACAGAAGGCATCACGCCCGAAGCAATTCGCCGCCTTGTCACCCAATGCTTGCCTGTAGTTGCCCAAATTCATGATCCGATGCCCGATCGCTTTTTGAATGACTATAAAATGATGCGATTGCCAGATGCGATCGCACAAGTACATTATCCCGACACCAGTGAAACTCTAGAACAAGCCGTAATTCGACTAACATTTGATAAATATTTCTATCGTCGTCTCGTTTCCCTTTATCGCCGTCATCAAAAAAAAGCAATTCATTTTGTGCCTCAAAGCCAAGCGATCGCACAATTAGAAAAGCTTCTCCCCTTTGAATTAACGAATGCTCAAAAACGAGTTGTCGCCGAAATTCGCGCTGATCTGCAAGGGCAGACACCCATGAACCGCCTCGTCCAAGGCGATGTCGGCTCAGGCAAAACAATTGTGGCGGTGTACGCACTTTTAACTGCGATCGAGGCTGGTTACCAAACCGCGCTGATGGCTCCCACTGAAGTTCTCACGGAGCAGCATTATCGCAAAATTGTGGAATGGTTTATGCAGCTAAATCTGCCCGTGGAAATCCTCACAGGCTCCACCAAAACAGCTAAACGGCGCGAGACTTTGCGGCAATTAGAAACAGGCGAATTGCCATTAGTAATTGGAACCCATGCCTTAATTCAAGATGGGGTAAACTTTGCGCGGCTAGGACTAGCAGTAATAGACGAGCAGCATCGTTTTGGCAGAGATCAGCGATCGCGACTTTTACAAAAGGGAAATGATCCCCATGTATTAATCATGACCGCTACACCAATTCCGCGCACTTTATATCTAACTAATTCTGAAATCGAAGTTAGCGTCATCGATGAGCTTCCCCCTGGGCGCAAACCTATTCAAACTGTTTTGTTAAAACCTGCTCAGCGCAAAGATGCTTTCGATTTAATTCGTCGCGAAATTGCTCAAGATCGCCAAGCATATATTGTATTCCCTTTGGTGGAAGAGTCCGAGAAAATGGAAGATATTAAGGCCGCAACCCAAGAACGAGAGCATTTGCAAAATGTGGTGTTCCCTAACTTCCAAATTGGCTTGCTGCATGGTCAAATGTCTTCCGCCGAAAAAGATGAAGCGATTAATACTTTCCGCAGAGGCGAAACCCAAATCCTTGTGGCGACAACGGTGATCGAAGTGGGCGTGGATATTCCGAATGCATCGGTGATGCTGATCGAACATGCCGATCGCTTTGGACTTGCTCAGCTTCACCAGTTACGCGGTCGAGTCGGACGTGGTGCAGCCCAGTCCTATTGCCTATTATTAAGCAGTTCTAAATCCCAAACTTCTCAAGAGCGTTTACAAGTTCTCGAACAGTCACAGGATGGTTTTTTTATCGCTGAAAGAGATTTTCAGATGCGCGGTAAAGGTAAAGATGAAGGAACTGAGCAATCAGGTCATGCAGGCTTCTCAATTGAAGATCGTCTGCCCGATGAGGCGGCGCGTCAGGAGATCTTTCAAATTGCCCGTGAAGCTGCGGAACGGATCATCAAAAAAGATGCCACCTTAGAAAATTTCCCAGCCTTAAAAGCTGAATTTGAGCTTCATTATCAACGTTTACAAGGCGGCGCAATTTTCACATAAAACCCCAAAAGGTAAA
>JAYUSC010000680.1:0-2658 GCA_043755885.1 Pseudanabaena sp.
GGGGCGCAAAGCGCCGCCTCTTGCTCTTTCGGGTTTATAATAGTCAAATATCTAGAGACTATTAATACCTGTGGGCGCAATTAATCAGACCAACAATCAGCTAAATTTACAATTAGCCAAAAAACCCAAAATTGTATTGACTGGCGGCGGTACTGCTGGTCATGTTAGCCCAAATCTTGCCTTGATTCCCAGTCTTGAAGCTGATGGCTGGGAAGTTGTATATATTGGCTCTAACCAAGGGATTGAGAAACAACTAGTTGCCGAAGCTCATATTCCTTATCACGGTATTTCATCTGGAAAATTACGTCGTTACTTTTCTTGGCAGAACTTCATTGATCCTTTTAAAGTAATTAAAGGGATATTTGATGCTTGTTTTGCGATCGCAAAAATTAAGCCCAAAGTTGTATTTTCTAAAGGCGGCTTTGTCACAGTTCCCGTTATTTTTGCGAGTTGGCTGCAACGGATTCCTGTAATTATCCACGAGTCAGACTTCTCTTCAGGTTTAGCCAATCGCCTATCGATTCCTTTTGCGACCAAAGTCTGTGTTACATTCCCTGAGACTGTAAAGCATTTAGCAAAATATGCCACAAAGGTTAAACACACAGGCTTACCAATTCGTCCCGATATTCTCCGAGGGAATGCGGAGAAGGGGCGAGAAATTTGTGGATTTAATGCAGATTCTCCAGTGCTATTTGTGGTTGGTGGCAGTACAGGTTCTGCGAAAGTTAATCAAGCTATACGCTCAGTTTTAGATACGCTTACGCAAACCTATCAAGTTGTTCATGCCTGTGGCAAAGGGAATTTAGATAGCAATCTCAAGGGACATCCGCGCTATCAGCAATTTGAATATTTGGGAACAGAACTTGCGGATATTTTAGCGATCGCAGATTTGGTTGTATCACGCTCAGGAGCAAATGCTGTGTTTGAATTTTTGACTTTACGAAAGCCAAATTTACTAATTCCGCTATCCAAATTATCTAGTCGCGGCGATCAAATTCTCAATGCAAAGTCTTTTCAAGCTCGTGGCTATAGTGCAGTTCTGTTTGAAGAAGATTTGACTAGTGAAAGCTTACTAGCTGCGATCGCCGATCTTAATCTGCGTCGTGACGAATATATTCAGAATATGAACAAGAGCGAAGATGCTAATGCGATCGCGCAAATCGTAAATATAATTAATATGCTCTTGAGCAAAGGTTGAATTTACGGTAGATGCTCTTGAACAGAAGTTAATTGGCGATCGCAATCTTGAAAAATAAAATTAACAGCCGCAAATAAATGTTCAATCTCCTGAATACTGTAAAAAGTTTTATTACGGGTAAAAGTATTGCTATCTAACTTACCAAACTGCCAAAATTTGCCATTAGAAGTAATCCCAAAGACGGTTATCTCAGCTAAATTATTCAATTTTTGGGCAGCATACATTTCCGCAAGACACTGACCCCAAGCCGCATCAAAGTTATCTTGCTTTGCTTCGATGAGCAAAAAATATGGCTTATCAAACACGACTTTGCCAAGAGGCGATCGCCTTGCCAAAATATATTCAGGAAAGCCCGTTAAGTTCTCAGTGTAGTTAAGATATTGATGACTCCACAGCGTAAATTTTTTGGCAAATGGTTTCCATACTTCTTTGAGAATTGGATAGATCAGGTTTTCACAAATAGCATATTCAGAGTTATCGACAACTCCTTCATTTAGCATAAATTCGAGATCTGTAAGAAAATAATCACGAATTGCAAAAGGGATTTCTTGCATAAAGTTATCTTCCACAAAAGAAATTTGCAATTCCTTTAGAGTCGCACCTAGATTTTTGTACTGACTAAATGACATGTTTTTACTCCTGATGTATAGCCTAGTTAATTGAATGTAAATGTGGGCTTTACGATCGCAGTGGTGGTAAATGACCTCCTTTGAGTATATCGATCACCGCAGTATGTCGCTTGAGATCATCGTGAACTTGATCATAAATACTGCGATCGCAGCCCTTCAGCCCAATCACACCATAGAGTCTCACATTACCAACTCGACCTTTGAGCGCATGATCGCCAAAATCAACAACGTCGATTTCATCTTTGACAATTTCGTAAAGCGATCCAGTAATCACAATATCTGTCTCAAGTTCCTTCGTCATCCCTTCAACACGACTTGCTACATTGACCGTATCACCAATTACTGCATATTCGAGACGGCGCGAGGAGCCAATATTGCCAACCGTTACTTCTCCGTAATTAATGCCAATTCCATTTGAGAAAGGGATTTTATTTTCAGACTGCCAAACCTTGCGAAGTTCCATTAAGACCGATCGCATATTGAGAGCCGCATTAATTGCATTCATCGCATCGGCTTTCTCTCCCCGCGAGACAGGTGAGCCAAATTCCGCCATGATCGCATCGCCGATAAATTTATCAATTGTGCCTTGATACTCCAAAATCGCATCTACCATACCGCCCAGATAAGTATTGAGCTGTTGGATTAGTAATTTTGCAGGAAGCCGACTAGAGAGCGTCGTAAAGCCGCGAATATCAGAGAAGAGAACGGCGGCGCAAAGCGTGTGACCTTCTAATAAATCACGAAAGCTTTCTGGCTGATTGATGATTTCCTCGACAATTGGCGCAGCGACATAACGCTCTAGGGTGCGCCGTAGTAAGAGCTTATCAATTT
>JAYUSC010000681.1:0-6167 GCA_043755885.1 Pseudanabaena sp.
TAACTGGGTTGCTGGTAGGTTTGGGACTTGTCGCTATTCCTGGAGTTGGGCCAGTAATGTTGGCTGGTGCTGCTGCTACGGCTTTGGCTACGACACTAACTGGTGGTGCGATCGGCGCAGCCGCTGGTGGACTCGTAGGAGGATTGGTTGGCTTGGGTATTCCTAAAGACCGTGCCAAAGTATATAGCGATCGCGTAGAGCAGGGAGATTACTTGGTGATGGTTGACGGTTCCGATCAAGAGATTCGTCAAGCTGAAGCAATTTTGCAACGTCACGGTATCCATGAATGGGGTATCTATGATTCTGCTAATGCTTCTAGTAGAACAGGCGAAGCGTCTTTGAGATAGATAGAGATGGAGAATTCGGTAAAGTGCAATTCATGAATTGCACTTTATTGAATTCATGGATTTTCATCAAAGATAAGTGGCTAAGCCTAAGCAACCCTAAAACCGAGAATCCTGTACCGCCCGTTGCGCGGGCGACACAGGCTCTGGTTACTGATGTTCACCACGATTAAGTACTAATAAATTGAGGGATTTCTTCCATGAATACAAAAATTGCTTCCTTGCTACTAACTAATTTCCTTTTAGTTACATTAGTAGCTTGCACCGATGCTCGAACTACCTCTGAAGCTCCTGCTCCTGGTAGTACTAGCAAACCTATGGTCACACCACAAAACACTCAAGCAGCTATGAGTGATGCTCGAGATGAAACTCGCAAAAAACAACTGGAAGCTGATATCCGCTCACGTGAACAACGCAATGATGCAATGGGTGACACGAAAAATCGATCAGATAGCGATCTTGCTAGTGAAGTTCGTAGCAAACTGGAAGCGAATATACCTAAAGGGAGTTTAACTGTAGAGTCCAAGGATGCAAACGTTGTCGTGTCAGGGACTGTACCTTTTCTGAACGACCTTAATAAAGTTAAAAGCTTGGCAATGGAGATCAAGGGAGTTAAGACTGTCACTATCAAAGCAGTGGTTGCGCCTAATTAGTTGATGTTACGTGGAAATTTCTAAGACCCTCACCCCCCAGCCCCCTCTCCCGCAGGAGAGGGGGAGCAACACCCTAATATTTTCTTGTTCCCCTCTCCTGCGGGAGAGGGGCTAGGGGTGAGGGTAAATCTTCGCTAATATCTGCTATTACATTTTATTTCGGAATCAATCAACTCATTCAACAAATCAAACATTAGCTTGCGATAGTGTTCGCAGGAACTAAGTTCCGATTATCAATTAAAGCATGAGGAAATTTTATGAAAATTGCACAATTTGTAAAGCGCTTTGTGGTCATGGTCGTTGTCTGTGCATTAATCGCATTTGCTAGTGTCAATCCTGCGATCGCAGATCAAGATACTCCAAATCAAATCATTGACAACTTGACAATGCCAAACATCCAGAAGAAAGCTGAAGATGCGGTAAAGGGTAGTGCATACGATACTAATCAGGAATACACATCTAATGGCTCGTCAAATCAAGGTTTAAATGAAATCCAAGGAACCTCTGATTTTGACAAAATGAAGCGTAGTCCTAATGAAGACACCCCACCTGTTGTGAAGCAAGCAGAAAAGGCTTTTGACAAAGCTGGAAACAAAATTAACGCTGCAAAAGACGACACCCTAGATAAGGCTGGCGATGCAGCTAGCTATGTTAAAGATAAAGCAGGAGATGCTCTCAACTCCCTGACTGAGAAAGCTACTGACACCGCTAAAGCGATCAAAAACAAAGTTAAATCCTAATCTTGTTTAGAGTTTACACATCAAATATGCACGTTATAGAGTGGGGCAATTTATGAATTGCCCCACTCTATAACAACTGTAGTGAAAGAAAAATTATAACTGGAGAAATGTATGAGTAGTCTAATTGCCGTTGGCTTTAAAGATGAGTTCACTGCTGATGCCGTGATATTGGAACTCCGCAAGTTGCAGAAAGAGCATCTGATTGATTTAGAAGATGCAGCGATCGTGATCAGAAATAAAGATGGAAAAGTAAAGATTAAACAGACTCAAGAACTGACTACTGCGGGAGCATTAAGTGGAGGTTTTTGGGGACTGCTATTTGGTTTCATCTTTTTTAATCCTCTTTTGGGTTGGGCAGTTGGTGCGATCGCAGGCGGAATTTCTGGCGCCTTGACAGATATTGGGATTGATGACAACTTTATCCGAGAAGTGGGTAACACCATCGAGCCTAGCACCTCAGCAATTTTTATATTAGTCAGGAGAGCGACTCCTGACAAAGTACTAGAAGATCTCAGCAGATTTGAAGGCAAAGTTCTCAAGACTTCTCTATCAAATGAAGATGAGGCAAAGCTACAAGCTGTTCTCACAAAATCATAACTCCTAGAATGGTTGATGCTTTGCGCCGACCATTTACATCGCTAATTATGATGTAGAACCAAACTGAAATTGCGATCGCAATTTCAGTTTGTAACACTTTGTTTCGTAGTAAATCAATTCAATCAATTCAATCAAGAAACGAAACATGCTCCTGCGATGGTATGAACATAGAGGAATTTTAAATTTGTCTATGCAACTGTAAAATTGCGAGAAAAATATATGCCTAGACTTGTAGGAAAGAAAAACAACTCTGCTTTATATGCTGGTTTAGCTGTGCTAGTAGCTGCTGTTGGAGCCGTAGCATTGGAATACTTTGGGGTAATTGATCTCGTTCCTAATTTCGGGAAAGAGACTGAAGTAAGAAGTAATTCTACTATTCAACCTGTAAGAACGAACAAACCTGTCAACTAAGGTTGACTTTCATCAAATTTTAGGAGAATGAAATGCGTAACGGCAAAGGGATGATTGGCAAGCCTGTAGTCGCCTATGACTCTGGGGAAGAATTCAAAACGATTGTGGATTTGATTTTTGATCAAGAGAGTAATCAACTATTAGGATTTCTTGTGGACGAGGGTGGCTGGTTTAGTAATGCGTTGGTACTACCCATAACTAATATTCAGGCAATTGGTGCTGACGCTGTAATTGTCGCTTCTAGAGACACTGTGGACTCTGCTAGCGAATTCCCTAAAATGCAGAGTATTCTAGCAAGAGATAACATCTTGAAAGGCACGAGAATCATGACTCTTGATGGGCGTGATTTGGGAACAATGGTTGACCTTTACTTTGACGATACTAGTGGTGCGATCGAAGGATATGAAGTGTCGGGTGGTATCTTCGCTGATGCCTACTCTGGACGCTCTTTTGTTCCTGCTCCTGACACCCTCAAGATTGGCGAAGATATTGCCTTTGTGCCGTCTGAAACCGCTGATCTAATGCAAGAGCAAGTAGGCGGAATTAGAGGCGCTATGCAAACTGCGAGCGAGAAAGTGCAGGAAATGGCGCAAATTACAGGAGAAAAGGCTCAAGAAGCTGCTCAATTTACAGGAGAGAAGGCTAAAGAAGCTGCCCAATTTACAGGAGAGAAGCTTCAGGAAGCTACTCAATATGCTGGTACAAGTTTCACTAATGCTGTTGTTAATCCTGAAGAACAAGAAGCTTTTGTATTAGGTAAAGTTGCTCAAAAGACTATCCAGACTAATGGAATAGCTTTAATTCAAGAAGGTCAAGTTGTGACTCAATCACATATCCTCGCAGCTCGGAACTGTAGCATGACCAGTGATCTCTATGAAGCAACAGGAGGAAAAGCCACAGATCGACTGGGAGAAAAGTTGACTGGGGCTGTTACAGGTATGGGCGCTAATATTGGTATTGAGCAGGCGCAGGGTCGGCGCGTAAACAAGATGATTTTTACGCCTGAAGGCTCAGTTGTGGCTGTAGAAGGTCAAATCGTAACTCCGAGAGTAATTGAAAGAGCCAAGACTCATCATCAAGAACAAGCTCTATTAGAAGCAGTTGGTTTGACTACAGGTGATGCTCTGCGAGTTACTGGGTCTAATGTCGGACAACAGGTTAAGGAAGGAGCTAAGGGACTATGGGAGCAGGTGAAAGAGACTGCAAGTAATCTCCAAGATCATGGCACTCAAGCGATCGAAGATAAAAGGATTAAGGGTGCTTTGGGTCGTCCTGTAACCCGTGTGATTCTCGATCGCAATGATGAGGTGATTCTCAATGTTGGTGAATTAATTACCCATCAAGCGATCGCAATTTCCCGTGATGCTGATGTCTTAGAAGTTCTATTGGACTCAGTTTATACTGAGACACCAAAGCTTTCTCTAGATGAATTACGCGCTCCTGAATCTGGCAAAGCAGCTTTAAGCTAAATAACTCATCCAAAGTTGAAAGGTTTCAACTTTGGGTAATTAAGTGGAACCCTCACCCCCCAGCCCACTTTCCTGCGGGAGAGGGAGAGCAAACATCTTATTATTTTCTTGTTCCCCTCTCCTGCGGGAGAGGGGCAAGGGGTGAGGATGTTATAAACTCCTGCGTAACATCAGTAATTAAGTACTTATTCAAAAATTATGCACTATTTAATATTAGCTACAGATTACGATGGAACCTTAGCGAAGGATGGCAAAGTATCAGAGGTGACTCTAGATGCACTTAAACGATTACAAAAAACTGGGCGGAAGCTGATTCTAGTTACAGGAAGACAACTAGAAGATCTGATGCAGGTCTTTCCTGAAGTTGATTTATTTGATTGTGTCGTGGCTGAAAATGGAGCCGTAATCTACTTCCCTGCGAATCGCGAAGAGATATTGCTAGGTAGCTTACCTCCTGAAAAATTTGTACAGGCTTTGCGATCGCGTAGTATCAGTCCCCTCTCTGTCGGCAAAGTAATCGTGGCAACATGGGAACCCAACGAAACCGAAGTACTGACTACAATTAGAGAACTGGGACTAGATCTACAGGTGATCTTTAACAAAGGTGCAGTAATGGTTTTGCCAGCGGGAGTCAACAAAGCTTCGGGACTAAAAGAAGCCCTCAGCCGCATGGGATTATCTGTCCGTAATACAGTAGCGGTTGGAGATGCTGAGAACGATCTTTCTTTCTTGAAATTATGTGAATTTTCTGTAGCCGTATCTAATGCCTTACCATCGGTGAAGAGTGAAGTGGATTGGGTGACTGAAGAAAGTCGAGGCGAAGGTGTACTTGAATTAATTGAGCGATTATTAACCCTAGATCTCACAGAAGATCTGCGAGAATCTCCAATTTTACCAGATCGTCATCGTATCTTGTTAGGTAAACTTGATGCCGACCAAGATATCTACATTCAGCCGCTTAATCGCAATATTTTATTGGCGGGCGTTTCTGGTGGCGGCAAATCGACTCTAGCGACGGGATTGATCGAGAGATTCATCGATAAGGGCTATCAGGTTTGCATCATCGATCCTGAAGGTGACTATCAAAAATTTGAACAGACAGTTGTATTAGGGAATGCTCAGCAGATTCCTAGCTCCTCAGAAGTTTTGGCAGCCTTGAGTAAACCAGAACAGAACCTAATCGTTAATTTAATGGGAGTAAAAATTGACGATCGCCCTTTATTTCTTGCACAACTACTACCTTCTCTACTAGAAATGAGGGTAAGGACAGGTAGACCTCACTGGATCGTCATTGACGAAGTGCATCATATGTTTCCTTCAACTTGGGATGCAGCCGTGACTCTACCACAGTCTGTTAATGGTATTTTGATGGTTACAGTTCATCCTGAGCATGTAGCGACTTCTGCTTTGTCATTAGTTGACACGCTGATTGCTGTAAAGTCACCAATGCAAACATTTACCAATTTTTGCAAAACCGTAGAACATCAGCTACCAAACGATCCGTTACCTTCAGAACTTGCAGCAGGCTCAGGAATAGCTTGGCTTCTCAACACTGAAGATCAGCCATTTCAGTTTCAAGTGATTCTACCTGTGCAGGAACGTCAACGGCATATGCGAAACTATGCTGAAGGTAATTTGGGTAGCGATCGCTGTTTCTTTTTTAGAGGCGAAGGTGACAAGTTGAATTTAAAAGCTCAAAATCTCATTATGTTTATGCAGCTTGCCGAAGGAGTTGACGATCACACTTGGTTATATCATTTACATTTGCATGATTACTCAAATTGGCTAAAAAATTCAATTAAAGACGAATCTTTAGCAAAAGAGGTCAGGGAGATTGAAACAACTAAGTATCTCTCACCTGTTGATAGTCGCGATCGCATTAAATCTGCGATCGCAAACCGATATACCTTACCTGCTTGAAGCTATAACTACAAACCCAAACCTGAAAAGTTG
>JAYUSC010000682.1:0-6153 GCA_043755885.1 Pseudanabaena sp.
GTCAAGAGCATTAGCGATTAATTGGCTGGCGATATTTGCATGAAGAACTACGCCACTTGTGACTGGGAAAGGGCTACCTAAAGTATTGCTGTTGTATGGAGTAATAAAATAATCAGTGTTGCTTTCTGCGGTAATTCCGATCAGAACTAGGCGATCGCGAAATATATCCTGAGCAATATTTCCATTGAGTACATCACTTAGGGAAACTGTGCGAAATCCATTCTGGAAGTTGCGGAAATTTGATAATATTTGATATCCTCCTAGTTCTTGCCCAACATAACCACCATCATTTTCGGCGATCGGTGAAAACATTGCTTTTGCTAATTTATATTGCTGCGTTTTAGGATTGACAACTTCGATATTAATGTTCTCTTTGTTGAGGTACTGGAGCGCTAATGCAGTACTCAAACTGGTAATAGTTTTACCTTGCTCGTCTTTGAGCGACAGAAGAATGCGGCGAATCTTACCGTCACCATCGGGAAGAAAATCATTAGCAGCTACTTGATTAAGCTTTTCGAGAACAGGAGAAGCTGCTACACCACTACCATCTTGATTGACAATCACTTTGCGAATACCAATTAGATTTGGTGTTGATTCAAACACGGCGACTAGATCTTGATATCCAGAACCAGATTGCTTTGGCACTGGCAGATCTCGATAGATATCTAGCCCGATCACTCTGGGTTGCTGTTTCTTGATTAGAGTTAAGAGTTTGGCGAGGGTCTCATCAGCTATGGGAGAACCAAATTTCTGGATGTCGGATTCATTGATTGCTACAATCACGATGCGTTCGTCAATGGCTTCTGGCGGTCGCCACTGAAAAAACAAGTCATATACTGCCAGTTCTAATGGTTGTAATATTCCCGCAAAGCGAAGTCCGAGCAAAATACCCGTTGTCGCAGGAACAACGACAAACACTCCCCGCCATTTCCAAATTTGCTTTTTTAGATTGATCCACATATGTAAATTTTAACAGGAGCTTATCAAGATGCGACTTGCTTTTTGCTATATCAGGTTGACGAGTGTATTTGCTCTAAGCTATCTTACTGCAACACTTTCGGCAACAGCGCAGATCCTCCCAGACAATACTTTACCTGTAAATTCCACAGTTACAAAAAGTGGATTAATCCAAACAATTGATGGTGGTACGAGTAGGGGGATTAATCTTTATCATAGTTTTCAAGATTTTTCGGTTCCGACAAATAATACCGCCTATTTTAATAACGCCGCCCATATTCAAAATATTTTGACGCGGGTGACAGGTAGCTCCGTCTCGAATATTGACGGGATACTCAAAGCTAATGGTAATGCCAATTTATTCCTGATCAATCCTAATGGGATCGTATTTGGGGCAAATGCAAAGCTAGATATGGGGGGGGCTTTTGTTGGGAGTACTGCCCCTAGTTTCAAGTTCTCCGATGGCAGTGAGTTTAGTGCCACCGATCCTCAAGCACCACCCTTGTTGACCACGAATATCACAACAGGTTTGCAGTATGGAAAGAGCAGTACAGGTGCGACCATTAGCAATCTTGCTAATCTCTCTACGCCTCAAGATTTAGTTTTAAATGCTGACAAATTAGATTTGCAGGGGCAGTTGCTGGCAGGTCGAGATCTGATTTTGCAGGCTCAAGATACGGTAAGAATTCGCGATACTGCTAGCATGAGCTTTGTGGCAGCATCTGGTCGAGATCTGCTAGTGCAAGGAACCCAATCGGTTGATATTTTTGCTTTAAATAATCCTCATAGTGGTTTGTGGTCAGGTGGGGATTTGGTGTTGCGATCGCAAAATGCTGCGATCGGTGACGCTCATTTCTATGCTGGTAGAAACTTGAATATCGAGAAGTTAAATGGAACTATCGGTGATTTAATTAGCCCCAATGATCCAGTAATTTTGGCAAATGGCAATGTGACTTTAGGGAACTATACAGGAGCCTCGCTACATATTTTGGCAGGAGGTAGCGTAACGCTGAGTAATATCATCATAGATAGTACAGGGGCTACTAATACGACGATTAATCCCAGCAATACAACATTATTTAATGCCACTAAGAGTTATGCAGATCTAGCCACATTTTATTTACCAGATTATCAAACGATAAAAAATAGTAATGGTTCAGTGCAAGATATTGTTCCAACACCGACTCTGTTCACGATTGATGGTAGTACTAAGGCAACTTTGGATATAAGAGCAGGCGTAGATTGGTCACAATTGGGTGGATTGCCTGCTAGTCCCCTAGTTTTAGGGGCGATCGCACCTGTTCCTACCTATGCAAATCCTCCTACTAGAGCCGATATTACGGTGACTGGCAATATTCGGGTCAGTCAGCCCAATGGATTAGTCTTCTTAACTAACCAGTTCACTCCCAATCCCTTACAAGGCAAAATCTCCACTCAAGAAATTAATACTGGCACAAGTGTTGTCGGAGCTAATGCGGGTGATATTCGCATTTATGGGCGAGGGGATATTGCCCTAAATTCCAACTTAATCGCATATTCAGAGCCTGGTACTGGCAATGCAGGAAATGGCGGACTAGTTGCGATTTCTTCTTATTCTGGCAATATCACGATGGGCTCTGAATTATACACTGACTCCTTTACTCTCTCTGGTAATACAGGAAATGGCGGCAATATTTCATTCTTTTCTTATTTAGGTAACATCATATTAGATAACCTCTACTTTGAATCATCCTCATACGCTTTTTCTGGCAACTCAGCGAATGCAGGAGCAATTTCTCTCTCTTCTTATTCAGGGCAGATTACGATCACTCGTCCGATCTGGAAATCACCTTCAGTTTCCATTGCGTTCGGTTATTCTGGTAATGGAGGAGCAATCTCTTTTTCGACTTATTCTGGCGATATTACAATTAAAGATGTGAGAAGTTTCTTTGGAGATGTTGGCACTTATTTGGATGCTGGTACTTATTCAGGCTCTGGTTCCTCTGGTAATGGTGGGGCAATCTCTTTAGCTTCCAACTCTGGCAATATTGCCTTAATTAATGCACCATTAAACTCATCTACAGCTTCTTATTCATCCTCAAAATTAGATTATTCTGGAAATGGCGGGACAATCTCTTTAGCGACTTCTTTAGGAAATATTACGCTGAACGATTTGACATTGTATTCGTATTCATTTGCGAGAGCTGCAAATTCTCGCAATGGGGGAGCAATATCTTTATACTCTGGCTCTGGCAATATTGCATTGACCAATTCCACATTGTCAGCATACTCATTAGCTTCATCTGCTAGTTCCCAAAATGGTGGATTGGTATCTATATCAGCCCCTAAAGGCAATATTACGAGTGCCTTAACCAGCTACATATTGTCGTTCTCAATTTCAGCATCAGGTTTTAAAAGTGGGAATGGCGGTGAAATTAATTTGGTAGCCAAAAATCAGATCAGTAATCTTGGACTGTTTACTTCATCGGCGTTTGGGCAAGCAGGAGCCGTAAATATTCAGGGACTAGGTGATTTAACGATCGCAAATCTGCAAGTGATTACCAGTAAGACCGTGAATTTCCCTAAACGCGCCTACGACATCAATGATCCGAATACTTTCATTACGACGATTTTTGGCTCTGGACAAAATGGGCGATCGGGAGACGTAATGATTACAGGCTTGGGCAACCTCACCTTTGACAATACCCTGATCGTGAGTACGACTCAAGGAATTGCCGCTGCGGGAAATATTTTGATTACTAGCCCCACTGCGATCGCCTTCCAAAATAACAGCCAAGTTCTTAGTAATACCAGCAGTCTCGGTAATGCGGGCAATATCACTGTTGCCGCAGGAGAGAGCATCACCTTCAAAAACAGTAGTCAAATCATTGCTCAAACTAGTAGCAGTGGTAAAGCTGGCAATATCGATCTCAAAGCAGGAAACTCGATCCTCTTCACTGCGGGTACTGGCTTATTTGCGAATACCACATTAGGCTCAACAGGAAATGGTGGCAATATTACGATCGACCCACAATTTGTCACGCTGCAAGATGGAGCGACAATCGCGGTTGGTAGTCTTGGCTCAGGGCTGGGTGGCAACATTACGATATTTGCCAATTATCTCACTCTTTTGAATGGTTCCTCCATTACCGCATCAACAGCCAGTACGAATGGAGGCAATATAGATTTAAATGTTCCATCTATATTACTTTTACGCTATGGCAGCAATATTACGACCACCGCAGGCACTGCAAATGCAGGAGGCAACGGCGGCAATATCAACATCAAAGCAGGTTTTATCGTGGGCGTAAAAGGTGAAAATAGCGATATTTTTGCCAACGCATTTACTGGTAATGGAGGCAACGTTAACATCACAACTAATGGCATCTATGGACTAGAGTTTCGTCCTCGATTAACAGGTTTTAGTGACATTGCCGCTAGCTCTCAGTTTGGTGTCCAAGGAAATGTTGTCGTTACCACCCCTGAAATCGATCCCAGTCGAGGATTAACCACTTTACCAATCAATCTTGTCGATCCATCGAAGCAGGTTAGTCAGAGCTGCGCGGCGGGCGGGAAGTTATCTAATCGCGAAAATCGCTTGACGATCGTAGGTCGAGGTGGCTTACCAAAAAGTCCTAGCGATGAGCTTTCCATTACGCAATCCTTAGTAGAGCTAGCTGAACTCGTACCAAGCAGCACCAATCAAATCTCAGCCATAGAACAGAAACAAGAAGTAAAAAACGAATCCCCAAAAGTTATTATCGAGGCGAATGCGATCGCAATAGATACTAACGGCAGATTGCGATTGGTAGCTAATTCTCAGCCACTGAGCTATAGCGATGCACTCCAGTGTGGACTATAGCGGTTTTCAAATGACCTCGGCACAGAAAATGTAGGGGCAATTCATGAATTGCCCCTACATTTTTTTATACAATTAGGACTTACGCAATGCTAACGAATTTACTGGGTTTTGGGTAGATGTAGCGCGGGCGAAGCCCGCGCCACATCTACCCGATGCGTAAGTCCTAACAATTTATGGGTTTGGTTTGGGTGCTAAAATACGAATATTACTTTTCGGAGTGAAATCTATGACCGCTTATACCGTCAACCTCGATCCGATCATGAAACTGACCAGAGAGCAGTTTTATGAATTATGCGCGGCAAATCCAGAACTTAAACTAGAACGCAATTTCAAAGGAGAACTTGTAATTATGTCCCCTACTGGTGGTGAAACTAGCGCATGGAATTCCGATATTAATTTGGACTTAGGAATGTGGAATCGCCAACAGGGGATTGGCAAAGTATTTGACTCTTCTGGAGGATTTGCGCTTCCTAGAGGCTCTGATCGCTCGCCTGACGCTGCATGGATACCGATCGCAAAATGGAATGCACTCACACCTACACAGCGCAAGAAGTTTTTACCATTATGTCCCGATTTTGCGATCGAGTTATTATCGCCAACTGATTCATGGATCAAAGGCTTAGCAAAAATGCAGGAATATCAAGATAACGGCTGTCGTTTAGGTTGGCTGATTGATCCTGAGAGTAAGCGTGTTGCTATCTATCGTCTAGATCAGCCCGTTGAGATTCTCGCAGCACCAGCAAGTTTGTCTGGAGAAGATGTGTTGTTGGGATTCGTGTTGAGTTTAGAAAATATCTGGGCTGCATAAATAACATCGCAAACCCGCATTAAAGGAAAGATCCATGTTCTTTTGGGAAGCCATCTCGAATCTAAAACCCAAAAGCCGCAAATTTTTTCGCTATGTCAGTATGGGAATCTGTGCAACCATAATGATCCTGCTCTTAGGATGGAATTCTCAGCCCAGTATTGCCAATAATCCCGCAAAAGCCGCAACTGAGATATCTCATAGCCCTACAGCGCTTGTCCAGAAAGGTAAACAGTATTATCAATCAGGTCAATATGCGAGTGCGATCGCAACTTGGCACATTGCTTCTGACATTTATGCAAAACAAGGCGATCGCCTCAATCACGCAATTGTTTTACAAAATCTTGCCTTAGCACATCAACAACTCGGTCAATGGAAGGACTCAAATCAAGCGATCGCAATTAGCTTGGAAATTCTCCAAGCCGATTCACCCCAATCCAAATTACTAGCACAGGCGCTCAACATTCAAGGCAACATCCAACTCGCGCAGGGCAAGGCTCAAGAAGCCTTAACAACTTGGCAAAAAGCGGCCATAACCTACGAGCAGTCA
>JAYUSC010000683.1:0-15380 GCA_043755885.1 Pseudanabaena sp.
GTGGAGAGAACCACCTCTGCTTAGAGCTTTGCAAGGAATTCTAAGTAAGTGGACTCGCTGAATCAGGAATCTCAGTCGCTTTAGCGCTGAGAGTGTCAATATGAGACGGCTCTTGGAGCAACAATCCGCTTATCCGAACCTAACCAGACTTTGGATTTTTGCACGATGGCGAGATCGGTAGTTCAGGCTGAGATTGTTGATGCTAAAATATGCCTTGATATTTTGTCAGGAAAACAATATATGGCAACCAGACGCAGTGATAGCGCATTTCCGATTGGTTATAACCGAGATACTGATAGCTTGATTGAAGGAATGACTAAACGTGAATATTTTGCGATCATGATCATGCAAGGACACACAGCAGCCAATACCAAATTTGAAGATGAGTACCAAAAAGCGCGTCTATCGGTTGCCGAAGCTGATGCTTTGATCGATATTCTTGCCTACGAGGTCAATCCATTAAACCCAGAATAATTTGTTATAAAACTTGCTTTGCAAGTTTTATAACAAATTATTCTGGGCTTTATACGACTACGGCTACAGGTAATTAACTAATCTATGTTTGCTCGAACTCTCAACAAAATATTTAATCGAAAACCTCAAAAACTAACTGTTTATCAGCTTGGTAACCCTAAGTTGAGGGAGATCGCTCAACCGATCGCAAATATCTGCGATCGCGAAATCCAAAATCTAATTGATGAGATGCTGGTTACGCTCACAGAAAGTAAAGGCGTAGGTTTAGCGGCTCCTCAAATCGGGCGATCGCTCCAATTAGTCATAGTTGCCTCTCATCCCAATCAGCGCTATCCTCATGCGCCACAAATGGAACCAACAGAAATGATCAATCCTAAAATCATTTCGTATTCAGGAGAAACTGAAAAAGGATGGGAAGGTTGCCTCTCAGTACCGATGATCCGAGGATTAGTGCCACGCGATCGCCAAATCGAAGTTGAATATACAGATCGGCAAGGCGATCGCAAAATCGCGCAACTAACTGATTTTGTCGCAAGAATCTTTCAACACGAATATGATCATCTCGAAGGAAAAGTCTTTTTAGATCGCGTCGAAAACACTCTTGATCTTGCGACAGAAGCCGAATATCAAAAGCTATCTCAGTAACAAGGGGCTTAAGCCCCTTGCCTAAAAAACAAACAAAGCCTCGCATCGCGAGGCTTTGTTTGTTACGACAATTCTTGACAAATGTTTTCCCATGCCGCGACAGGATCAGGTGCAGCCGTAATCGGTCTACCGATTACTAAATAATTAGCACCTGCTGCGATCGCATCTTTGGGAGTCATCACCCGACTTTGATCGCCAACTGCGGCTCCTGCGGGACGCACCCCAGGGGTAACGAAGCAAAAATCATTACCAAGTAGCGATCGCAACTTCGCCACTTCATGAGGTGAGCAGACCGCGCCAGTAAGTCCACTCTCTTTGGCTAAAAGTACTAATTTAGCAACATATTCAGAGACTGTTAGCGGTACTTGTAACTCAGACTGTAGTTCGACTGTAGAAATACTTGTTAACAACGAGACTGCCAAAAGTTGAGTTGATGAGCCTTGGACTTCAGCTTGAGCAGCTTGCATCATCGCCCTACCACCTGAAGCATGAATTGTTAGGAAATCCGCACCATATTTTGTCGCCACTCGACAAGCTGACGCAACTGTATTGGGAATATCATGCAGCTTCAAATCTAGAAAGATCTTTTTATTGCGATTTTTAAGCTCGCGCAAAATTGTACTGCCATCGGCGATAAATAGCTCTAGTCCGACTTTCCAGAAACTCACTTGGGATAGGCGATCGCATAAATTTATTGCCTCGGCGACCGATGGGACATCCAGCGCCACAATAATTTTGGTTTGGGGATCGACTTCAGGATTAAGGTTTATTTTCATTACTTTATCGCAAATTTGAACGATACTAGAGCGTAATCCTATTACGTATTGGCGTTCGGAGGATCTATGCGCGCGGTATTGATGGCAGGCGGTTCGGGAACGAGATTACGACCCCTCACTTGCGATATGCCAAAACCGATGGTATCGGTGCTAAATCGTCCTATTACTGAACATATCCTCAATTTATTGAAACATCACGGCATTCGTGAAGTAATTGCGACTTTGCATTACTTGCCCGACGTGATTCGCGAACATTTTGGTGACGGCTCAGATTTTGGCGTGAATATGATGTACGTGGTTGAGGAAGATCAACCACTAGGAACATCGGGCTGCGTCAAAAATGTCGCAGGGCTTTTAGATAGCACTTTTATGGTGATTAGTGGCGATAGTATTACTGACTTCGACCTCACCGCGGCAATTAAATTTCATCGAGCTAAAAAATCACAAGCAACGCTCATTTTGCGCCGAGTGAGCGATCCCATGGCTTTTGGGGTGGTGATTACAGACGACCAAGATCGCATTCAAAGATTTTTGGAAAAACCATCAACGAGCGAAGTTTTTTCGGATACGGTGAATACAGGCATATACATTTTTGAACCTGAAGTTTTAGATTTTTTGCCAGCCAATGAGCCAAGTGATTTTTCTAATGATCTGTTTCCGCTTTTACTCGCCAAAAATATCCCGATGTATGGCTATATCGCCAGTGGTTATTGGTGCGATATTGGTTCGCTAGATGCATATCGGCAAGCGCAGTATGATGCGATCAGAGGGCGAGTTCATTTAGATATGGACTATGTACAATTGCGGACAGGCTTATGGATTGGCAAACATACAGTTCTTTCACCCACGGTTCAGATCGAGCCACCTGTGCTGATTGGTAGTAATTGCTCAATTGGCGATCGCACCAAAATTTCCGCAGGTACGATCATCGGCGATCGCGTCACCATTGGTGCAGATTGCGACCTGCAACGTCCGATCATTGGCAATAGTGCCATGATTAGCGAAGAGTGTCATCTCTGGGCTTGCACGATATCTCGCAATGTGCGGATTAGTCGTCGCGCCCATGTGATGGAAGGCGCAGTAGTTGGCTCTAACTCAGTGATCGGGGAAGAGGCAAGAGTTTTCCCGAATGTGCGAATTTGGCCAAGCAAACATGTAGAAGCAGGTGCAACCCTAACCACAAACTTGATTTGGGGAGCGATGGCAGCACGGAATTTGTTTGGGCAGCATAGTGTGTCTGGCTTAGCCAACGTGGATATTACCCCCGAATTTGCGGTGAAACTAGGCGCTGCTTATGGTGCAACTCTCCGCCCCAATTCTCATGTGATGGTTTCGCGAGATCAGCGCACAATTTGCCGAATGCTAACGCGATCGCTAATTTCAGGATTAATGTCTGTGGGCATTAACGTCGAAAACCTTGAGGCAACAGCGATCCCCATTGCCAGATTTATTGCTCCTAGTCTCAGCATTGTTGGTGGCATCCATGTGCGCGTTCACCCCGATCGCAATGACTGCGTAATGATTGAGTTTCTCGATGCTGATGGGATCAATATCAGCAAATCCGCCGAGAAAAAAATTGAAGGCACTTTTTTTAAAGAAGATTTTCGGAGGGCAAGAATTGAAGAAATTGGTGAAATTAGCTATCCCACGCGCGTCTTAGACTATTACAACAGCGGCTTTGCCAAGAATATCAATGTTGAGGCGATCAGGTTTAGTGATTGCAAAAAAATTGTTATCGACTATGTATACGCGGTTTCAGGCGCAGTTTTACCGAGAATATTAGGCAAATTTAGCACCGATGTCGTGGTTCTCAATGCCAGCCTTAATGAAATCGCCCCCACGCCTGCCGATCGCGAAAAAATGTTGACCCAACTAACCGATGTGGTCAAGGCTGTGCGAGCAAATTTTGGCGTACAGGTCTATGCAAATGGCGAAAAATTTATCTTGATTGATGAGTTAGGTAAATCTATTCGCGATGAAGTATTAACTGGATTAATGGTGGAAATGGTACTTACGTCTCATTATGGTGGCACTGTCGTCGTGCCTGTTTCCGCATCGGGCATGGTGGAACTGATCGCTGAAAAGCATGGTGGCAAAGTGATTCGCACTCGTGCAAATCCGACAGCCTTGATGGCGACTTGCCATAGCCATCAAGGTGTGGTGCTTGGTGGTTCGGCAGAAATTGGATTTATCTTTCCGCAACTTCACCCTGGGTTTGATGCGATGTTTAGCATTGCCAAGATTATGGAATGGATCACGATCCAAAAGCGATCGCTGTCGCAAGTCCGTTTACATCTGCCCCGTTGCCATTTCCGTAAACAGATCGTACGTTGTCCTTGGAGCATCAAAGGTACACTCATGCGCCACTTAGTCGAATCCTATGGGCGCGAAAAGATAGAGCTTATTGATGGCGTGAAGGTTTTTTATAGCGATCATGATTGGGTTTTAGTGTTACCTGACGCAGGCGATCCACTTGTGCATGTTTTTGCGAATGGTTTTGATACCCCATTGAGTAGTGGGCAAGCATGGGCTGAACGAAGTATTGAAGATTTTTGCAGTCACATTGAAGGTTTTTGCAAGATCCAAGCTGCTCTGTCCAAAGATTCTGCCGTTCTAGATAATTAAGGTTTTGATTGTCAAAAAGATTTTTTGGCAAATGGGTTGACAAAACCCTAGGCGACTTTGGTATAGTAATTACCGCGCAAACAAAGAAATTTGTGGAATGCGTCACATCAAAGCGTGAAGCCATTGTTGGGGTGTCGCCAAGTGGTAAGGCATCTGGTTTTGGTCCAGACATTCCGAGGTTCGAATCCTTGCACCCCAGTCCCAAATAAAAAAGCTCCTCTTGTGGGAGCTTTTTTGTAACCAAAATTGGTATCCTTCTGCTTCTGATGGGGGCGATCGATTGGTTTTACACAAGTATTTCGCATTGGCATTGTCCGTTCTCTACGGAAATACCTCAAGGAGAGAAGGTCAATAATGAAGCTATGACAAAAAAGCGCAAAACTGGCTGTCAAAAAGTAAACTAAATCTTCAAGTACTACATTTTTTTTGTATGAGCCAGCCAACAGCCCCCCAACCTTGGAGTCAGCGTTTCGAGACAGCGCTGCATCCTGCGATCGCCAGATTTAATGCCAGCATTAGTTTTGACATTAATTTAATTGAATATGACATCACGGGATCGCAAGCGCATTCGCGGATGTTAGCGAAAGTGGGGATCATCAGCGCCGAAGAAGGGGAAATTCTGGTTAATGGGTTAGAGCAGATCCGCCAAGAATATCGATCTGGGAATTTTAATCCTGGTATTGATGCTGAAGATGTGCATTTTGCAGTCGAGCGTCGCCTGACTGAGTTGATCGGTGATGTCGGCAAAAAAGTGCATACAGCGCGATCGCGAAATGATCAAGTCGCCACCGATGTGCGTTTGTATTTGCGCGACCAGATTCGCAAAATCCAGACAGACATTAGGACTTGGCAACAAACTTTGGTTAATAAAGCCGAGCAGTATATCGAGACGTTCATTCCGGGCTATACACATCTGCAACGCGCCCAGCCAATTAGCCTCGCCCACCATCTGCTCGCCTATTTTGAGATGGCGCAGCGCGACTGGACAAGACTTGATGAAATTTATCAAAGAGTAAATGTTTGTCCGCTTGGTTCGGGCGCGTTAGCAGGTACGCCCCACCCCATTGATCGCCATTACACCGCCGAGCTTTTAGATTTTGGCTCGGTGGGACGCAATAGCCTTGATGGTGTCTCCGATCGCGACTTTGCCGTAGAGTTTCTCTGCGCGTCGAGCTTGATCATGGTGCATCTCAGCCGATTGTCTGAAGAAGTAATTCTGTGGTCATCACAGGAATTTAGTTTTGTAAAACTTAGCGATCGCGTCAGCACTGGCTCCAGCATCATGCCCCAAAAGAAAAATCCTGATGTACCTGAATTGGTACGCGGTAAAACAGGGCGTGTATTTGGGCATTTGCAAGGGCTGCTGACGATTATCAAGGGCTTGCCTCTGGCTTATAACAAGGATATGCAAGAGGATAAAGAAGGGATTTTTGATGCAGTGGTGACGGTTCGGGCTTGTTTGGAAGCAATGACAATTTTGATTGATGAAGGCATCGAATTTCAGACCAAACGACTTGCCGAAGCCGTGGCTGAGGACTTCTCGAATGCGACCGATGTTGCCGATTATCTTGCCGCTAAAGGTGTTCCTTTCCGTGAGGCCTATCAATTGGTTGGGAAGTTGGTAAAAACCTGCACTAGCGAAGGGATTTTGCTCAAGGATCTATCCGTTGAACGCTGGCAGACTTTTCATCCTCAGTTTGAGGCGGATATCGTCGCTGCGATCGCACCTGCACAAGTGGTCAAGGTTCGCAATAGCTACGGCGGTACTGGCTTAGAGCAGGTCAGAATCCAATTAGAAGCAGCCAAAAAACTGATCGCTTAAACCTCAAAATGAGTGGTAGCGCGAAGCGCTACCACTCATTTTGGGATATTTTTGGGTTAGCATAAGTTTTAGTTAAATTCGCCAAATTTTCGATTTTCTATGCCCAAGCTATTAAAGCCACCAGATCCCAACGATCCTGAATATCAAACCCTCGAACTCAGCGTTAATTTTTATCTGCACCTTGCTCTCTATTCGGCTTGCATGACCTGTATGTGGTTTATTCAATCAATCACCGAAAAAGTCTGGATCTGGTCAATTTGGGTAGCCGCGATCTGGGGCATACTTGTCACCGCACATAGTATTTGGGTTTTGTATAAGGAAAAACAGATCCAGAAAGTTTAGTTTTGTGATTTTGCCTTAATCTTGAGTAACTAGAGAATCACTAATTACTAATCACTAATCGCATGAGTACTACAGAACGTATTGAACAGCTAGCTGCCGCGATCGCAGAAGATGTGTATATCGATATAGCCAAGTGGCATTTGTATCTGAATGACGCGCATTTGCATCGCCCTCTTGCCGAAAAGTTTTATCCGATGTTGCCAGATGGGATTACATCGGCGGATGTGACGAAAGTATTAAATGGAACGATGATTGCAATCGGTGGCGGTAATCGTGAAATTGCTTTAAGCGATTTGCTCCCTAAATCTTGTCAAAATAGATTATTAACTATTCTGGAAGATTTTGAATATTAAACCAGAACAAGGGGCTTAAGCCCCTTGCAAAAAAAGCTTCTATGATTTCTTCCCCAAATCCTGTTTTCCAATCAATGCGCCGCCGCCTAGCGCTGTGGTATGCGATCGTCACCGCGATTTTGTTGATTGTGTTTGCAACAGGATTCTATCTATATGTGCAGACAACTTTGATCGATCGCATTGATGACACGATCGATCATGTTGCCGAAGTGATCGAGCGATCGCTAATTCGTTCTAACTTAATTGATTTGGAATCAGATTTTAGCCGTAATCTCTCGGCTAATGCTCAAGCGATCGATGCCGACCATATTGACATTGACTGGTTTAGCCCCAATGGCGCGATTCTCTGGACAACTAATGCGAATACGGAGTCATTACAACCGCGTGAGAAGGGAATATTGCAACCTGTCTATCGCACTGTGCATTTGTCAGAAGTGGAGCCATTGCGGCAGATGACCGAGCCAATTGTGATTAATGGCAAATTATTAGGATATCTGCGAATTAGTCATCCTTGGTTTGAGGTGACTAAGCCTGTCAAGCAATTATTTCTGGATTTAGCGATCGGTACAATGTTGATGGTATTCGTAGTTCTCCTATGCGGTTGGTGGCTGGCCGGAATTGCGATGGAACCTGTGCGCGAATCATATCAGCGCTTAAAACAGTTTACCGCCGATGCTTCCCATGAGCTTCGCAATCCGATCGCAGTCATTCAAACCAATGTCCAAGTTGCCCTCGCTGACCCAAATCCCGATCGAGAATTTCAGCGATCGCAATTAGAAACAATTGAAAGAATTACGCGACGGTTAGGGAGATTAATTGATGATTTGCTGTTTTTAGCGAGGCATGATGGCGGTATTACTAATCAGAGGCGTGAATCTTGCAATTTATCGCAGATTTTGCGTGAAGTTGCTGAAGAACAACAGGCGATCGCCCAGCAAAAACAAATTGCGCTCGAATTACCTCACGAAGATCAAAATTTCTTGGTGTCAGGCGATCGCGATCGCTTAGGGCGGTTATTTACCAATCTGGTGAGTAATGCGATCGCCTATACTCTCACAGGCGGCAAAGTTCAAATCATCGCCCAAGTTACTTCGCAGCATCAAGTTCAAGTCCAAATCAAAGATACTGGGATCGGTATCCCTGAGGCAGAATTATCGCAAATCTTTGAGCGTTTTTATCGCTATCAACCCCAAAAAAGCAGTAAAGCTATTTCTAAATCAGGGAATTTTACTGCCAGTGGATCGGGGCTAGGACTTGCGATCGCAAAAGCGATTGCCCAAAGCCATCAGGGACAAATTAATGTCGAGAGCAAAGTCGGACAGGGAACGACTTTCACGGTGATTTTATCGGTGGTGTTACAAAGCTAGCCAAGCAGCAGAAAATCCATCGTCTGAGTTCCACTTAACATCAGTCAGAGAGCAGAATCACCTATCTTTAGAACTTTGCCAGCTTCTGTTAAGGGAATGCGTGTATTCAACGCCAGACGATAGAAATGATTGAAACGCGATCGCTCTATGTTTGTTGGTAAAGTTGCTTCTCTTTGGCGCGTGAAAATCTTTTGAAATTCGGGATAAGCTTCGCCAGTGAACGTGTTGCGGGTGGGGACAGGACAACGCTGACAGGGATTTGTGCCGAGAAACTGGACATCGCCAATTTTAAAGGGAACTGTTTCACCAGATTTCGCAAATAAATGATCTTCCCAAAATGGTTCAGTATCGCTAATCTTTAAGTTGGTACGGAAGCGATCGCAAATTTGCTGAAGACTAATTTGGGGATTTGTATACCAACTCTGCACAGTGGTCAGAGTTGCCTCTGAGACTACAGTTGCGCCCCATGCGTCAGGATCATCAGGAAATCCATTACGAACATTTTGGCGCAGTTCTATAGGCTGCTCAAAAAACTCACTTAACCAATCAGTGAGCAAACTACGATCGCAATCTAAATGAAAAGTGAATACTTTTTGCTGATTTTGGATTTGCAAATGCACCAGCCGATCGCCTAATTCGTACTTTGCCCTAATTAAATGAATCTTGGGATAGCGCTTGGCATTAATGTATTTTCCGCCTTGGTCAAACATCGCAAATTCGCGATCGCCTTTTAATGCGCCACCATCAGAAATCTCGACCTCATTGACTGCGATCGAATCAAGTGACTTGATTGGGAAAATCAGGATTTTACTGAGCTTTGACATAAAAACTATGCGACATATTTTTGCAAAAATTCTTTTGGGGTAAGGCATTCAAACTCCTCTGTTTACTCAACAAGGGCGCGAATTAGCTTGTAGTTTCTAGAAACAAAACATTCTGCTTTTCCTTGTTTAGCAGTGAGATAGACACCTGCATCTTCACGAGGAATGATGCCAGCATCAGCGATCGCTTGAATATCTTGATCATCCACAAATATAAAATCTACTTGTAGTTGTCGCCAAAGTTTTGCTAGCAAGCTGCTTGACCAGTCTTTATTTTGCAAACGCTTGCCAACTCTCAAGATTTGATCAATTAATTCTTGTGAAAAAATAACTTTGGTTTGCCGATTACTATTTATTTCTAATAAAGATAAAATCTTGCTTTCTTCACTATCTAGATCGAGCGCTGCGAAAATATAGATGTTCGTGTCAAAAAATATTGAATTTGGCAAACTAGGCACTGATTTTTCCATCATTGAGCCTTAGTTCTCTTTCCACTGCTAGTTCTTCTTTGACTTCGTGAATCAATTGCATTATTTTTTCAGCAGAATCATAGCCAGATGTTGTAAATAGTTGGCGAGAGATATCCGCAAATCCTGCAATAGATAGCTGTTCTCGGCGATCGCAAATTCCTATCAAATTCTGAAACATCTCTAAGCTTAATAAGACTGCTTTGTGTTTCCCTTCTTGGACTAAGGTTATAGCCTCTCGTTTAAAAGTGGCTTGCTGGATTAGCTGGGAAAGCTCTTGGTTATCACGAACAGTTGCTTCTAGCATATGTTTTTGGAGACGTTTATAATTTTTAATTTACACAGGACAGTTATTTTTAGACTTTTCTCAACCTTCTTAGATCAATTTTAGCGCGAAGTTCGTCTTTTATTCTTGCCAAAATCGAATCTTCATCGATTGTGTCTAAAATGCGTTTGACAACTGCTTTAGGTCCATCCGCTCCCCAAGACGCACCGTTGGCGAGATATTCCTTGGTGACTAGTCCGAGAGCATAAGTGGAGAACCCTGCCACACCTGCTTGCGCGATCGCAATTGACACATAACCACCCAAAGTTAAACCGCCCGTCACAGGTGCAGCAATACCCAGCAAGCCTTTGAGAGAACTTAATCCAAATGTGGCAAGAAACTCGCTGGCACTAATACCACCCATGCCAATCGCAATTTTTTGCATCAGTGAAATTGCGCCGCGATTGCTCATATTGATACCATAAAGCTTAGAAAGCGCCACGATCATCGAGATATCAATGATGGCGGCACTGATCACATCTATGATTGTGAATGGATTAACTGCGATCGCAACGGCTTGGGTAATTACGCAATTCCAGATGATGCGATTGGCTTGGCGATCGCGCACAAACATTTTGCGCTGGACTACGCGCTCTTGTACCATATCCGCAAACATCATTGTATTGAGCGCAATCAGAGATTTACCTTCGCGATCGAGTACTTCCAGAATTTTTAATTTTAAATCTTCAATTTGAGGCTTGCCATTGACTAGTTCTGCTTCAAAGGAGCCATCGGGCTGACGAATCGCTTTGGCGACCAATGGCGATGCAGCCGTCATCACAATTTCATCTTCAGTTAATAGCTCACGCACCCGCTGATCACGGATTTTTGCATAAATCGCAAGCCGATCTTCGGGAGGATATTGGTCAATTTTATTGAATACAAGCAATATCGGTTTACTTGCACTTCTCAATTCTGAAAGTGCATCATATTCAACTTTGGTGATATCACCTGCCACGATAAATAAAATTAAATCGGCTTGTTGAGCGATGCGTTTGGCAAGTTCGGCACGACCCTCACCGTCAACTTCATCAATTCCAGGGGTGTCGATTAATTCAATTCTTGCCTCACCTCGTCCCTGAAATGAAGCTCTGAGAATTGTGCGATCGCCATTAGTTTGCATCGCCTCTCGCGATATTTGCCACTCGGCGGCTTGCCGACTGGTCGTCACACCATGCAATGGACCAGTCTCAAAAACTTGCCCGCCCATCAGTGCATTTAGTACCGACGATTTGCCACGCCCCACCATCCCAAATACTGCTATTTGCAAAACTTGACGCTCTAATTTGTCCAGCATTTGCTGAAGCTCTTCTAACGGTTCCTCTAGTCCCCGCCGCTCTCGTTCTGACAAGTCCAGATTTGCGACAATATCTCGCAGTGTACGCTGTGCTTGGCGATAATTTAGCTCCTCAAAAATCTCATCAAAGCTGAGAAAGTTTTCATCTTCTGGCATAACATCGCTAGGTATAGCTATCGCTGCTAATTATTCTAAGACATAATCAAAACCTAAAAATGAAGTTGCGGCGCTTCGCCGCAATTCTCATTATCAAAATCGGTTTTTTAAAAGCCAGCCGTAGGCTGGCTTTTAAAACACTGATTTTGGTGTATCTAGCGCCGAAGGCGCTGGATACACCAAAATCAGTTTCACAATGAGAATTGCTGAGCGCTTTGCGCCACGACTTCATTTTTCGCTAGGAACTATACTGATGATATACGAGTCTTAGAAGGCAACAATATCCGCACAAACTAGTCTGAAGCTGCTATAAAAAGGTTGTCTTTTTGCGTGAAATATTGTTAAAGTTGCCAGAAAGTTACTTTCAGACAAGTATTCTCTTTGACTTCTAACTTTGCAAGGCTAATTCACACTGTTGTGCATTCCAAATCTCAAATAAACCTTATAAATAGTATTGTAGCTAGGAGAAATATGTCCGTATTTAAGTCGTTGGTTAGTCTAGCAGCCACCGCAGGTGTCGCAGGGGCAATCGCGGTTAGTCCCATATTTACTCTCAAAGCCGAAGCCCTTACCGAAGCCCAAGTTTTAGAGAGATTGGGCAGTATTCCTATTTTCACGATTACTGATGATAAAGGCTCGCCTCTCTTGGGTGCAGTCCCTCAGCAACCAAACGCTAAGCCAGATGACAGCCAGCTTTTGTTTTTCTTCCTTGGTCCCGATGAAGCGCAAATGATGCTTAGTCAAGTCCAAAAGTCGAATCCTGAAGTTGGTAAAAAGGCGCAAATCATCGTGCGATCGATGAATGATGCCTATAAAGTGATTCGTGAGAACAAAGATAAAAAAGTTGTTTTTCAGTTTATCCCTGCTAAGGCAAGTATTGACTCAGCAAGGACGATCTTAACGGCTCAAGGTGTGGCGGCTGACAAAATTCCGAACGTGCCTGTTTTCTTTGCGGTTGGTGGTCAAACTAATAACCAAGGTTTGCTAACCATGAGCATCGATCAAAATGGCAAAAAAGAGCAAGTTGTGCCTTTCTTCCTTGATAAAACTGATCTGCAAAACCTGCTCGATCGCGCTAGCATAGATCAACCCGATGTGACTAAGGCAACTAAGATTCAAGTTGCTTCACTGTTCCAAGTTCTAGACTCGATGGTGTCCAAGGATAATAAGCCCAATCCTGAAGTGGAACGCTTCCAGTTTGTGCCATCACGGACTTCCTTTGAGTACATTATCAAAAACAGCAAGCAACCCGCTACACCTCAAGTAGCACCAGTTAAGAAATAAAAAAAGGGCGCGATGCGCCTCTTTTCCCAAAAACAAAAAAAGAGGAGCGCATCGCGCTCCTCTTTTTTTGTAAAACCGATTTTACCAGTCCCAATCAGAATCTTGCTTATTTCGACCGCGATTACCACCATAGCTATCATCACGAGGCTCGCTATAGTTGCGACTTGGATATTCACGCGCACCATAATCACGATTATCACGTTCCTTGGGCGGTGCATAATCGCGACCTGTATCCCTTGAATTGTCGCGAGAATTGTCGCGAGAATTATCGCGGGGAGCATCACGAATGTAGTCGCGATTATTTTGGTTTTCGCGGCTGTTATCGCGGTTCATATATGCCGAAGGAGCCGCAGGTTTAACATCAGGTGCGCCGCCAAAAGCGATCAAAAGAGGAAATCGCAGCAAATCTACGGAAATTAGTTCTTCTGACTCATCGATGACCACTAAAGGGTTTAGCCCTTCTTTGACCATGCGATCGCCTTTAGTTGATAGAGGCTCAGGATCTTCAAATAGAGCAATACCCTTGTCAGAGCCAAAATTTTCTCTAGTCAAGCCTAGACAATCTTGAAAACCGCGCCGCCATTCGCCAAGACGTTCGGGTGAGGTGGCGAGGACTAGTACCCGCAGGTTTTCGCCATAAACGACTTTTAAGACGGAGATTGCCGCCGAAGTGACCAGAATATTTTGTAAGCGGGTTCCCATGGTGCGGATCGCGCCGCGTCCAGACTGCTCAAAAAACCATTTAGAAACGCGGTCGGCATGAACTTGCTCGAAAGTACGTCTAAGCTTCCATGCGGGTCCATAGTAATCGGGCAAGGTACGGTAACGCTCTAAAAGCTGATCGACCCGTTGTTTATATTCGGCAAAGGTTTGCTCAGATAGACGTAATGGCTCAGGTTCCTTGGCTGGTTGCTTGTCTGTCTGTACTACAGTTGCGGTGACAGACTGAGCTGATGGGGCGACGAGGTTTAGTTTCTCAGCGTTAGCCACCAAGTCTTGCAAGCTACCCACCAGATAGTCTTTAAATCCTTGCACACGGATCGCGATGTCTTGCGATGTACCTGCATAGGTACTAGTCATTTCTTTGTCAAGACGATCTTTGCGCTTTTCGAGGACTGCGATCGCAGCTTGTAGTTCTTGCTTTTGATATTCCAGTCGAGCGACATCAGCTTGAGCTAAGCGAATAATCCCAGCCTGTAAATCATCTAACTGATCTTGTAAAATTTTAGACTTAGTGTTTTTGAGGTGATCTATCTCTCCCCTAAGCTCAGACTCTTCTTGCTGAAGTTGCTCTATCCCAATATTTTCATCTTCTATGATGGTAATAGTGGCGATAGCGGTGATCGATGCATTGTCTTCGTTTGATGATTCATTTGCCAATGTTGCGATCGCTTGAGGGGGTTCTCCTTGGTAAGATGGATCTAAACTTTCTTTTAAATTTTCTTCTACAGGCAATTGATCGGACACCATAAAGTTCTCATCGCATCGGGCTTTCCTATTTTATACCAATTTTAAAAGCCCAGATCTCCGACTTTTTCGATGCCATCACAGATCAATGTCAAAATCTGTACCGCCCGCACAGCGGGCGGTACAGATTTTTGGATTTTATATTTAATTGTGCCTAGCTACTTAAACACTATATAATCAGTAACTAATCCGCTAAATTTCCTACTTCTAATGAGTAAAAGTAAGATCACTATTCTTGTTGTTGATGACACTCGATATAACCTGCAAATTCTATCAATTATGCTAGCTAATCAAGGCTATGCAGTTTTAGAAGCTACAAATGGAATCGATGCTATCAATATTGCCAAAACTCATATACCAAGCTTGATTTTACTCGATATTAAAATGCCTGATATGGATGGATACCAAGTTTGTAGCCATCTCAAAAATAATCCGTCAACTCAGCAAATCCCAATTATTTTTATCAGTGCAACTGAGAATGTAGAAGAGAAAGTTGAAGCATTTGCTGTGGGCGGCATCGATTTTATTAACAAGCCTTTCTATTTAATTGAAGTACTAGCAAGAGTAGAAACTCACTTGCGGGTCAGCTCATTACAAGCACAACTTTTAGAACAAACTAAACTTTTAGAGATGCAAAATATTAGTTTGCAAAAAGAGATCTCTAGTCTAACAGGGCTTAATTGGGATTTATACGCGGAGGTAAAAAATGCTATTCACAAACAAGAGTTGAGATTGTTCTATCAGCCGATTGTAAATTTCCAGACTGACTTAATTACTGGCTTTGAAGCGCTAATTCGCTGGCAACATCCACAGCGGGGGTTACTTGCTCCTGCTCATTTTATTGATCTCGTTGAGAAGACCGATTTAGTTTATCCTGTTGGTCAATGGGTGCTAAATACTGCTTGTCAACAATTACAAATTTGGCAACAATCCTTTGCTAAGTATAAAGACTTGACCATGAGCGTAAATGTATCAACTAAGCAGCTTTCAGAATTTAACTTAGTGGAATATGTTCGTGAGATATTGCAGGAATCACAAATTAATCCCCATAGTTTAAAGCTGGAAATAACTGAGAGTACAGTTATGGGAGATCGCGATCGCACTTTACAAATTCTTGATCAATTAAAAAAATTAAAAATTCAGTTTTGTATTGATGATT
>JAYUSC010000684.1:0-6126 GCA_043755885.1 Pseudanabaena sp.
GGCGCTTCGCGCCACACCTCCAGTCGGTCACTCAAGTAAAAAGTAAAAAGTGCTGAATTTATTACCTCTCGTTTTGGAATTTACATCTCCAGGTCCGATCGCCTTTGAACTTGGACCACTTTCGATTCGTTGGTATGGATTGTTGATTGCTTCGGCAATTATTTTGGGGACGGTGTTAGCCCAAAAACTTGCGGAAAAGCGTAATGTTGATCCAGAACTGGTTGGCGATCTGGCAATTTGGCTGGTAGTGGGAGCGATTCCCTGCGCCCGTCTTTACTATGTCCTGTTTGAGTGGTCTCGCTTTCAGACCCAAGAATGGTACAAGGTATTTGCGATCTGGGAAGGTGGGATTGCCATTCATGGGGCAATTATTGGTGGTGCGATCGCCGCGACTATATTTTGTAAGCGCCAAAAGATTTCAACATGGTTGATGGCAGATATCTTTTTGCCTGCGGTAATTTTGGGACAAGCAATCGGACGTTGGGGTAACTTTTTTAATTCTGAAGCCTTTGGTAGTCCTACTGATTTACCTTGGAAATTATTGATTCCCAGCGATCGTCGCCCTCCTGAATTGGTCAATGAATCTTACTTTCATCCCACATTCTTGTATGAATCTCTTTGGAACTTAGGCGTATTTGGGATTTTACTGTTTGCCTTCCTGCGATTCCCAAAACTAAGAACTGGCACGATCACGATGATCTATGCGATCGCCTATAGTCTCGGCAGATTTTGGATCGAAGGTTTACGCACCGACAGCTTGATGGTGGGTGGACTTCGCACCGCGCAGATGATTAGTTTGGCGGCGATCGTCGCGGGTATCTTTGGCTTAGTTTGGCTATACGGATTGCGCCGTCGGTTTCCTGATACTACTCCCAAAGAAATAACTTCCGAAAACCTATGACCAAGCTGCCGCATAACGATCCTCGCGAAATGGTGGAAACTGCATTTCTGGCAAGTACCACCGCCATGTTGTTTCTGATTAATTTTTACTTTCCCCTTGGTCCATTGCTAAAAATGCTGTTTCCATTGCCAACAGCTTTAGCCTATTTACGCTGGAATGGTCGCGCCGCATGGATGGCGATGGTCGTAACCGCATTACTGCTGGCGATTTTGATGGGGCCAACCCGCAGTATTCAGTACATTGTCCCCCATGGTTTAGTCGGAGTCACCTTGGGATATTTATGGAAACGAGATTTTCCTTGGTCTGGTTCGCTGAGCATGGCAACCATGATCGGTTCAATTGGTACGGCTTTTCAATTTGCTTTTCTATCACTGTTATTAGGGGAAAACGTTTGGAACTATTCAATCGTCCAAATTACAGGTTTACTTAATTGGCTAATGCAACTTTTTGGGTCACTCGAACAGCCAGATTTTGCGACAATTCAAACTTTTGCGATCGCGGCGATTATCTGTAGTAACTTTGCCTATCAATTACTTGTGCATCTAGTTGCTTGGATTGTGCTTGATCGCCTTGGTAATCCGATCCCTAGTCCCCCAAAATGGATAGAATCTTTGTTAGCTTAAAATTCACAACACTAACTTAAACGAGTTTTTCCGCCTATTTGTCAGCATAGCTGAGACAATCTTTGGAAAAACTTAATTAATTGACACATTCTCGAATAAGAAATTATACTCATTACTTAACCGCCAGAATGCGTATAGTTCTGAAATATTGGCGCAAATTATTTTCGTTACCATGACCAACCCTGCCGAATCAACTCAAACTGTAATTACCAACTCATCAATTGCGCTATCTGAAAGAGAGCTGCAAGTGATTGAGCTAGTAGCTGGTGGCTTAACCAACCAAGATATCGCCGTCAAGCTAGCGATCAGCAAACGCACTGTCGATAATCACATCAGTAACATTTTAACGAAAACCAAGACTGACAATCGGGTTTCATTAGTCCGTTGGGCTTTGCAGTGGGGGAAAGTCTGTATTGATGAAGTTAACTGCTGCATCATCGGCACTCATGTGGTTGGCAATGTTTTAGATGTCAAAAAAGATTTAGCGCAGGAATTAGAAAGTGCTTAGTGGGGAAGTAGCGATTAATCGCTTCAAGATTGTCTATCAGCCAGATATTGCCCTAGCCATGTATCGAGAGCTAGCGTCTCATATCGAACAAATTGATGATGTTACTGCCGAATTATTTTGGCAAGAAAGTACTGAATTTAGTTATTTAGGTAGTCAAATTGGTGGGATGTGGCTTACCTACCCACAATTAATTTCTGACCAATCCCAAGTTTTAATAAAAAATATCTTAAATCACTACGGAGATTGGACATCCGATCCCAAATAGTAAAAAACTGCGCGAAGCGCAGTTTTTTATATTAAAAATCTATGAAAAAACGTATATTTACCGACTTTGATGGACCAATCATGGACGTATCAGAGCGATATTACCAAGTTTACTTATATTGCCTAGACAAAATTTGCAAACCTGATCAGGTCGTCACAACCTTGTCAAAATCTGAGTTTTGGGAATTAAAGCGATCGCAAGTACCTGAAAAAGAAATCGCAAATTTATCAGGCTTTAAAGATGAGGAGCAATCGATCGCCTTTGCCCACCTGCGCCGCGCTACTGTACATACAAATCCCTATTTTGACCATGATTGCCTAATTAATAGCGCCATCCCAGCATTAGAAAAAGCTCAAAATTTAGGCATCGATCTTGCTGTGATGACCATGCGTCGCCGCCGCGAACTCGAACCTGTACTCGATCAATATAATTTGAGGCGATTTTTTAGTAGCGATCGCATTTTTTGTTTGGACGATGACTATGTGAAAACAGTCGATACCCAAGACAAACCCAAATTAATGCAACGCGCCCAAGCAACTTTGCCAGAAGTACAGCAACAGTGGATGATTGGCGATACCGAAGCCGATATTATCGCGGCTCAAACTTACGGTGTTCCTGCGATCGCCGTACTCAGTGGCATTCGTAATCAAACACAACTAGAAAAGTACCAACCACATCAAATCCTGCCTAACTTGCTAGAATCCGTAACCATGATTTTAGACCCATAGAATACAAAAAATGAAGCGCGAAGCGCTGCATTTTTGTATTCTATGGGTTTTCAGATTACATGCCCCCTAAAAACTCTTGCTTCGCAATTTTTACCATTAAAGCTTGCTGACCTAAATAAAGCATATGCAACTCGGTAAGAAGTTGCTTCGCTGCATCTATATCAATGTTTTGGATCTGTTGGCAAAACATCATATGGGTAAATTGCTTTTCGACAGGTAAGTCACTCATAAGTACCTCATTTACAAATCAATCAATGACACTAAACTATGACCATAACCAACGAATTGAAGTTGCTTAACACTTGATATTTGTCACTGTGTCAACATAACGTAACAATACTTTAAAGTTATTGAGAAAACTGTATCATGACAAACATTTTTTCTATATATATCTAAAGAAATATTTTGCGAACTAATCAGGAATCAATTTTGTGTGACGCGGTAGAGCCGCGCCACACAAAATTGGTTTGCTAGTTCCCAAACAAAAAGGCTCGCATTGCGAGCCTTTTTGTTTGGGGATAAGAAAAAAACTAAAGCAAGCCAGTATTTGCGCCTTGCTTGCCTGTAGCCAGTTCAACTTTTATAATCTTTCCGCCCATTTTCATAATGCGTTGCTGTTCAGCGAACCAGTTGTCATACGACACTAGCTTCGTGAAATAGGTATTTTGCAACTCTCTTTGTGTACGAATGCGAGTTTGACTAGGTACACAAGCAGTGATTTTAAAAGTCCGCATAGCGGCGATCTCCTTCAGAGCCAGTTATTTTAAAGATTAATTAGAAGTTAATTTCAAAGAAATATTTCTAGACCGATATAGGCGTTGGCGGCAAGATAGGAAGCTCAAGCTACCTATCTCCGCCGCCTTGTAAATATTAATTATTAAATAAAAATATTAATTATTAAAAAATCAATAAATAGCAATTAACGCCATATCAAGCAATTAGCTCAAGCCAGAGCTGATGTAGTCGAGGTATACGCCCAACTCTTTACCAGCTTCAGAACCAACGATGCTAGCAGCAACTTCTTTGATTGCTTGGATAGCTTGAATTGTAGAAACTACAGGTACTCCAAGGGAGTTGTAGGTTTCTTTCAAGCCATTGAGAACACGCTCGTCAAGGATCGAAGCATCACCAGCAAGCATTGCATAGGTTGCATAGCGCAAGTAGTAGTCGAGGTCGCGGATACATGCGGCATAACGACGAGTGGTGTACATGTTTCCGCCTGGACGGGTAACATCTGAGTACAACAAGGACTTAGCAACAGCTTCTTTAACGATGGTTGCAGAGTTAGCAGAGATAGCGGCCGAAGCACGAACACGAAGTTCGCCAGTTGCGAAATATGCTTTTAGCTTTTCGAGAGAAGATGCATCAAGGTACTTACCTTGAACATCAGAAGAATTGATGACGGAAGTAATTGCGTCTTGCATTTTTGTATATCTTTTAGGTTTGCAATTAGTTTTTTGAATTACGGATTCAGAATTCTGAATAGCTTAAATTCTGTTTTTAAAGAAAATTAATCCAAGAACAATCTAAAAATAATCTAAGAAAGTTCTAAGACAGATTTACTGCATTGCACCGATGACGTAGTCAAAGTAGTAACCAGCTTCGGCTGCATCTTCACCAGACAACAAGGAAGCTGCTGCATTCTTAAGACCACGTACACCTTCGACAACACCAGGAATAGGAGTGCCTAAAGAGTTGTACATTTCCTTAACGCCAACTAGACCGATTTCTTCGATAGGGGTGACATCACCAGATACAACTCCGTAGGTTACCAAGCGGAGGTAGTAGTCAAGGTCACGCAAGCAGGTTGCGGTCATTTGTTCGCCATATGCGTTTCCACCAGGAGAAACAACATCAGGACGCTTTTGGAAAAGTTGATCGCCAGCTTGCTTAACGATGCGCTCGCGGGATTCGGTCAATGTTTGGGCAATGCGAAGACGACGCTCACCAGAGCTTACAAAGCCCTTAATACGATCTAGTTCGCCAGGGCTGAGGTAACGTGCTTCAGCATCTGCATTCACGATAGACTTCGTGACTACGCTCATTTAATTTTTTCTCCAATCAAAAATGTGAATAAAAACGATTGATGTGATGCCATACCATGCAGAAATTCCTTTGCTTTAGCTATAGTCCTAGGGACGATCGCAAAAACTCTATGGGCAGATCCGACATGGAAGGTTTCTTTGTCAAAGCAATGATTACCAAAACATTTTGAAGCATTGCGTTGTCTACAAGCTTTTCTTCATCACACTTCTTAACAATTATTATGTTAACACCAGACAAGGAATGTTAGAGCAATTAGGCTAAAAGCAATACTGCAAATAGGTTTGCGCCCTATCCAAGGATCGTTAGTCCTGCTGACATAAATTTTTCGGTTTTGATCAGATGGACGATGAAGGCGATCACTAGCAGATCTGCGATCGCTATACCAGCGATTTTGCCCCAAACCATATAAAAACAAAATAATGATGCGGCGGGTGTAGCCCGCCGCATCATTTTTTGTTTTATACCCTACAGGGCAAATAAATTCGTCATTGCCGATGCGATGCGATTGAGATATGGGGCAGGGTCGAGGGCTACCCAGCCATCACCTGACGACATCATGATCTCAAAATGCAAATGCGGTCCTGTTGAGCGTCCTGTCGAGCCGACAAGCCCAATTTGCTGCCCTTGGGCTACCGTCTGACCCTGATAGACATAAATTGCCTCAAGGTGGGCATAGCGTGTGCCTGTGGAGCCATGATCAAGCTCGACCAGATTGCCATAGCCACCACCCCAACCCGCAAATTCGACGCGCCCTGATTTGGCGGCGAGTACAGGAGTGCCGAAGGATGCGCCGAGGTCGATGCCGCTATGAAATGACCAGATTGTGGTGACTGGATTCATGCGCCAACCATAGTCGGAGGTGACGGGGACTGCGTAAGGCAACGGATATCCGCCTGTTTGGAAGATGACATCAGGATTTCCTGATCCTCTAGCTGCGATCGTAGCAGGACGGAAAGCAACAGGTTCAGGCTTCCAGATTGCCCCAGGTACAAATACGACTTTGGGCTTGCGTTGACAGCCATTGCGCTCGAAAAGAACATCGGCGCGAATATTGT
>JAYUSC010000685.1:0-15330 GCA_043755885.1 Pseudanabaena sp.
GGCGCTTCGCGCCCGCAACATAATCTGGATAATTAGTTCTCTATGTATTAAGTTGTGGGCGCGGTGCGCCCACAACTTAATCTAGATATTTGGTGCATCTATGCAAAGAATTTTTTGATAGTCTCAGTTACTTCTGGCATCGACGGTGTGCCATCAATTTGGGTAACCTTTTCGCCATAAAATTCTAGCAAAGGTCTAGTTTTGAGATTGTACTCTTGCAATCGATTACTGATTACCTCTTCAGTGTCATCAACTCGTCCTTGATCGATCGCTCTTGCTAATAAGCGATTGATTAAAAACTGATCTGGCACATCGAGATTAATCACTGAGTCATAGGGCTGCTTGATATCCGCTAATAGAGTATCTAGAGCCTCAGCTTGAGCTACTGTACGCGGAAAACCGTCAAGAATCCACCCAACTTGAGTGTCAGGCTGTCTCAATCTTGCCTCAATTACCTCGATCACAACCGCATCAGGAACCAATGTACCTGAATCACTGAAAGACTTAACCTTCAGTCCTAACTCAGAGCCTTGCTTAATCTCAGCTCGAAAAATATCACCTGGGGAAATTCTTGGCACTTGCCAAGATTCAGCCAGTATTTCGCCCTGAGTCCCTTTGCCAGCACCAGGTGGCCCCATCAAAATCACTCTCGGCATTACTGTTTCACCATGCCTTCATAACGTTGAGAGATCACATAGGTTTGGATTTGTTTCGAGGTTTCGATCGCGACACCAACCAAAATCAGTAACGAAGTTGCACCAATACCGCTAAAGGTGGATACTCCTGTCGCCTTTTCGAGGGCGCTAGGAATAATTGCAATGCCGCACAAGAAGACCGAGCCAAGTAAAGTTAAGCGATTCAAAATACGGCTGATATAGTCTGAAGTGGCTGTACCAGGGCGCACCGTGGGAATGCTGCTACCCATCTTCTTCAGGTTCTGCGATAGTTCGACAGGATTGAGGACTAAGGTCGAGTAAAAGAAGCTAAATCCTAAAATCAGCAACATATACACGGGAATATGCCCAGCACCGCTAGGAGAAACCCAAGTTGCGATCGCGACAAACACTTCGTTATTAACGCTCTGGCTTAAGTAAGCTGGCAAAATCATCACCGACGAGGCGAAAATAATTGGCATAACGCCGCCTTGATTTAAGCGCAAAGGCAGATAAGAAGCCTGCTCACGGTAGAGCTTGCGACCAACTTGACGACGTGCTGAGATAATCGGAATCCGCCTTGTACCTTCCTGCACGAAAACGATTCCCACAATCATAACCAAGAAGATTATGAGTAGTAGGATCACCCCACCGACTCGCGAGCTATCTTTTTGAGCAAGTGCGATCGTGTCACCTAGAGAAGTCGGTAAATTGGCAACAATACTAATAAAAATCAGTAAAGAAGCACCATTACCAACGCCCTTCTCCGTAATCAATTCGCCAGCCCACATTACAAACATCGAACCAGCCGCCAAAGCTACTGTCGTCTGAAAAATAAAGCTAGACAAAATAACTCGACCATCGCCAACCGTAATCCAGTTAGTACTTGGGTCTGAAAGTACGCCAGAGTTCTGCACCCAGACACCCAGTCCCCAGCTTTGGATTACACCCCAAACAAAGGCGACATAGCGGGTATATTGGGAAATTTTTCTGCGCCCTGCTTCACCTTCATTCTTTTGAAGATTTTCTAGGCTTGGCAGTGCCGAGGTCATTAATTGCATGATGATCGAGGCATTAATGAATGGCAAAATACCAAGGGCAAAAATACCTAGTAGCGATAAACCACCACCAGAGAAAATATCTAAGAAATTAACTACGGCATTATTTTTGACAATTTCCGTAAATCTTAGACGATCGACCCCTGGCAATGGCAAGTAAATGCCAAGTCTAACCAATATCAAAACGCCAACAGTAACTAGCAAACGACCTCTTAGCCCTGCGGCTTGAGCCATTTGCATAAAAGTTTCTTGTGCTGTTGGGTTCTTTCCCTTACTAACAACCATAACTAAACTTACCTCAAGCTAGCGATTAGGGTCTTGCGATTTAATAAAGAACCAATTTTTGTGGCGCGGCTTCGCCGCGCCACAAAAAAATTGGTTCTTTATTTTACGGCGACTCCTAATTTAGGATCTTTAAATATTGTAGTTGCATAGAGAAAAGCGTAACGCGAGGTTCTCCTAAAACAACAAAAGAGAATATGTGGCGAAACGCTAAGCGCTCCGCCACATATTCTCTTAATAACTAGGCTGCAACTTCGACAGTGCCGCCAGCCGCTTCGATTTTGGTCTTAGCAGATGCGGTAAATGAGTGAGCGCGAACTGTAAGTGCTACAGCTACATCGCCTCTTCCTAATACCCGCAATACACCGTCGTTTTGAGTAATAATTCCTGCATCCATTAAAGACTCAAGAGTTACTACCGTACCTTTAGGTAATCCGCTTAATTGATCGAGGTTTACAATTGTGAAATGCTTAGGATTGACAATTGTAAAATGCTTAAGTTTAGGTACTCGTCTATAAAGGGGGATTTGACCGCCTTCAAAACCAGGTCTGGTGGGACGACCTGAACGAGATTTTTGACCACGCATACCGAAACCACCGCTAGCACCTTGCCCTGCGGCAATACCACGTCCGATCCGACGCTTGCGATGCTGAGAGCCTTCTTGAGGCTGAAGATCGTCAATTCTCATAGTTTTTTCTCATTTATCCTTGGTGTAATGAGGGCGCATCGCACCCTCACTGCATTAATTAAATAGCTGTTCCAGCGTAATACCACGCGATCTGGCAACTTCACCAAAGGTACGCAAGGTTGCAAGGGCGTTAATCGCCGCACGAGCATTGTTTAGAGGGCTGCTAGAACCGAGTTGTTTTGCCAAAATGTTTTTGACACCAGCGAGTTCTAGTACAGTTCTGACGGCTCCACCAGCAATTACCCCAGTACCAGGGGATGCAGGACGGATCATTACTTTTGCACCACCGCCGATTCCGTTGGTAGGATGGGGGATGGAGTTGCTCTTGGTCAGAGGTACGTCGATCGCATGTTTTCTAGCATCGGCGACACCTTTTTTAACGGCATTGATCACATCAGCAGCTTTGCCGACACCAACACCGACTTGTCCTTTCTCATTACCGACGACGACGATCGCACGGAAACTGAGTTTTTTACCACCTTTGACAACCTTAGTTACGCGGCGGATTTGGACAACTCGTTCTTGCCATTCAGATTCTTTTTCAGTGCGAGCGCGATCGCTTTTTTTACTATCGCGCTTGCCTTTACGTTTTTCATCGCGGTTGCTATCGCCACTGTCGCCGCTGCCACTGTCGCGACCAGCACCTGGTCTTGATTCTCTATTCTTAGCCATATTTGTTTCTATCTACTGATTCACTGCTGGATGATTTAGAAATCGAGACCTGCTTCGCGGGCAGCTTCAGCGAGAGCTTGGACTCTTCCATGATAGAGGTTACCACCACGGTCGAATACAACCTTGGTAATTCCCTTTGCGATCGCTCTTTCAGCAATCAAAGCACCAACCTTCGCCGAAGCTTCAGAATTGGCAGTAGTGCTGAGTCCTTCACGGACATTAGATTCGAGGGTCGAAGCCGCAACAAGAGTATGTTGGGTTACATCGTCAATCACTTGCGCCACGATGTGATTGTTAGAGCGATAAATTGACAAACGAGGACGTTCGGATGTGCCTGACATGCCTTTACGAACTCGCTTATGGCGGCTTATGGTTGCTTGTCTACGACTATTAGCACTCATGTTTTTATATATGAAAGTTACGAAAATTAAGCAAATTAAATAAAGAAGCCAGAAAAATCTTAGCCTTACTTCTTACCAGTCTTACCAGCCTTACGTCTGACGAATTCGCCGAGGTAGCGGATCCCCTTACCTTTGTAAACTTCAGGTGGGCGTACAGCGCGAATTTTGGCGGCTAAGTTGCCGACGACTTCTTTGTCGATGCCTTCGACAACAATAAATGTGCCTTGAGGGACTTTCTTGCCAGTAGCATCTTCAACGCCTAGAGAAACTCCAGTAGGAGGAATAATGTCAACTGTATGGCTATAGCCAACAGTAAGCACAATATTGCTGCCAGTTAGGTTGGCCCGATAACCAACACCTTGAATTTCCAACTTGCGCTGAAAGCCAGTGGACACACCTTCGACCATGTTGGCAACGAGGGTGCGAAAAAGTCCGTGTTGTTGCCTTGCAGGACGAGACTCATTGGCGCGGTTGACAATCAAGTTGCTTTCTTCTTGGAGAATTTGTACAGTGTTTGGCAACACACGCTTTAGTTCGCCTTTAGGACCTTTGACGGTTACCTCTTGCCCGACGATCGAAACCGCAACTTTAGGGGGAAGCGGAATGGGACGTTTTCCAATACGAGACATGTCTGTTTTCCGTTGCTTGTAATGTTGTTTGCTGTGTTAACAGCCTGAATTAACAGATTTACCAGATATAGCAAAGGACTTCACCGCCGACACCCTGTTTACGGGCTTCGCGATCGGTCATGATCCCTTTAGAGGTGGAGATGATCGCAATGCCGATCCCACCTAATACACGGGGTAATTCTTTAGAGTTTGAGTAAACCCGTAAGCCAGGTTTGCTGACGCGCTTGAGGCGCTTGATAATCGATTGACGATTTTTGCCTTCATACTTGAGGGCGACGACCAAGGCGCGGTCGATGTTTTCGCCTGTTTCTTCAAAATCTGCGATGAAACCTTCTTGTTTCATCACTCGGGCAATGCTCAACGTCATCCTTGTGGCAGGAATGGAAGTTGTCTGGTGCTTTGCAAGTGTTGCATTGCGAATGCGGGTAAGCATGTCCGAGATGGTGTCGTTGGTAGCCATCCTTATCTCCTAAATTCGATCTACTTATGATTCTCTAAAGGGCATACCGACTGCTTTCAGGAGCGCACGTCCTTCTTCGTCCGTGTTGGCAGTGGTAATGATGGAAATATCAAGCCCCCGAATTTGCTCAATACTGTCGTAGCTGATTTCGGGGAAGATAAGTTGCTCGCGAACACCGAGGGTATAGTTACCGCGTCCATCAAAGCTCTTAGGGCTAACACCGCGAAAATCACGGATGCGAGGTAAAGAGAAGTTGATCAGACGATCCAAAAAGTTGTGCATCTTGTCGCGGCGCAATGTGACCATCATGCCGACGGGCATTCCTTGACGCAATTTAAAACCTGCGATCGCCTTTTTGGCTCTAGTTACGACGGGCTTTTGACCAGCGATCGTCGCAATTTCGATCAAAGAAGCTTCCAGAGATTTCGCATTCTGAGCAGCTTCACCGAGACCACGGTTGATGACTACCTTTTCAAAGGTAGGAACTTGGTGGATGTTGGTGTATTTGAACTGCTCCATCAATTTGGGAACAGCTTGATTTTTATAGACTTCGGTAAATCTTGTTAGCATTTTATCTTCCTCGATGATTGTTCCTGGGCTTGGTCAGGTTGTGTAGAATTATTTCTTTTCAGTCTTGACGGAATCGACGATTTCGCCAGTCTTCTTCAACATTCTTACTTTTTTGCCATCTTCAGTAAAGGTATAGCAAGAACGGCTAGCGGTCTTTTCCTTTACCGAATAAAGCAAAACTTTAGAACTGTGGATCGGAAATTCGCGGGTAATGACTTGTCCAGACTCGCCATCAGCTTGAGGCTTGATATGCTTTGTCTTGACATTCACGCCTTCAACAAGGATGGTGCTGTCCTTGGGGAAAACTTGAAGAACTTTGGCAACAGTGCCTTTAGAGCTTCCCGACATTACTTGGACTACATCGTCTTTCTGAACGTGAATCTTGAAAGACTTGCGGTTGCCGCGATAGACAGGTTTTGACTTGAATGACATTACAGTACCTCTGGCGCTAGGGAGATAATTTTGGTGAAGTTTTTATCCCTCAGCTCACGCGCAACTGGACCAAATACGCGGGTTCCTTTGGGGTTGCCATCTTGGTTGATGATTACCGCAGCATTGTCGTCAAAGCGGATTCTCATGCCGCTTTCGCGGTTGATCGATGCTCTGGTACGCACAATGACAGCGCGGACGACATCCGACTTTTTGACTGGCATGTTAGGGGCTGCGTCCTTGACCGTGGCGATAATCACATCACCAACTCCGCCAAAGGCGCGGTTACCACCAGCCAGTACGCGGATACATAGTAGTTTTTTCGCGCCACTATTATCCGCCACATTTAAATAAGACTCTTGTTGAATCATGGCTTATGCTTCCGAGCTAGATGAGAGAATCTCTACAACTTCCCATCGCTTTGTACGGCTGAGGGGACGGGTTTCCCGAATTTTGACGCGATCGCCTTCACGGGTTTTATCTTCTTCATCGTGGGCTTTAAACTTAGTCGTTTTGACCACGATTTTTCCATATTTGGGGTGAGAAGTACGGTTTTCGACCGCGACAACCACCGTTTTCTGCATTTTGTCGCTGACGACAACGCCAACTTTTTCTTTAACTGCCATTGCTAAAATTCCTATATTTTGTAAATAGCTTTCTTAAGCTCTGGACTGACGTTCGCGTTCGACGGTCATCAGTTGAGACAAACGATGCTTAGCATGTTGGAACTGATGTGGCTGTACGGGTTGTCTAGTAGCCTGCTTGAAACGCAGATCAAATAGCTCTTTCTTGACGGTCAAGATTTGAGCTTGCAACTCATCATCAGATAGCTCTCTAGTTTCTTGGACTTTTGGGAGTGCCATATTTTTACTCCTTCTCGCGGATAACAAAGCTAGTTTTGATTGGCATTTTCGATGCGGCAAGACGAATTGCCTCTCTTGCGGTCTCTTCGGTTACACCAGCTACTTCAAACATGATGCGACCGGGCTTAACCACCGACACCCAAAATTCAGGAGCCCCTTTACCAGAACCCATACGGGTTTCAGCAGGTCGCATGGTTACAGGTTTGTCTGGGAAAATGCGAATCCAAATTTTGCCACCGCGACGGATGTAGCGGTTCATGGCACGTCTGGCAGCTTCGATCTGACGGGCTGTAATCCAAGCAGGCTCTAGAGCCTGCATGGCGTAATCACCAAAGTTGATTTCAGTTCCTCTGGTAGCAGGGCCCGCCATCCGACCGCGCTGCTGCTTACGAAATTTTGTACGTTTAGGACTTAACATGGTTCAAAACTCTAGATGACGGAAGTTTATCCTTCAGCGCTAGAACGATCCTCAAATTGGGGACGGCGTTGCTGGCGGCGACGGGGTTGAGCGGCAGGAGCAGGAGCTTCTTCGCCTTGAATGATTTCGCCTTTGAAAATCCAGACTTTGATGCCAATAACACCATAAATAGTTCTGGAAGTTTTGTAGCTATAGTCGATGTCTGCACGCAATGTATGCAGAGGCACACGACCTTCACGTACCCACTCAGTTCTGGCGATTTCAGCACCGTTAAGACGACCACTGATTTGCACTTTGATGCCTTCGATGCCTGCACGCTGCGCTCTTTGGATTGCTTGGCGGACAACACGACGGAAGGAAACACGACGTTCGATTTGTTGAGCGATGTATTCAGCGATCAAAGGCGCTTCCGCATCAACTCTGGTGACTTCGGTGACGTTAATCCGAACTTGGCTAGTCCCTGTCTTTTTCAGTGAACCATCTCGTTCGAGATGCTTAACTAGTCCGACTCGGAGTTGTTCGATACCAGCGCCACCACGACCGACAACTACGCCTGGTCTAGCAGTACGGATTTCGAGATCAACTTGATCGGCTTTGCGATCGATCAAGATTTCCGCGATACCAGCATTACTCAGAGTCTTTTCGATAAACTTCCGAATTTTGCTATCTTCTTCAGCAAGAATGCCGTAGCGATTGACATCAGCGTACCAACGGGAAAGATGGGACTTGGTGATGCCGAGGCGTAACCCTGTTGGGTGAATCTTCTGACCCATACCTATGCTTCCTCCGATGGTTTGACGGTGATCGTAATGTGGCAAGTTGGCTTAAGGATTTGGTAAGCACGACCTTGAGCGCGGGGACGGAAGCGCTTGAGGCTAGGTCCCATATCGGCAAAGGCTTGACCAACTACTAGGGACGCAGGATCAAGTCCTGCATTATGTTCAGCATTAGCAACAGCCGAACGCAATACTTTCGTAATCGGTTCGCAGGAGCGATAAGGCATGAACTCAAGAATCATCAATGCTTCGCGGTAGCTACGACCACGGATTTGGTCGAGTACTCGACGCACCTTGTGAGGTGACATCCGAATATATTTGGCTACGGCAAGGATTTCGTTTTGGGCGAGGATCATTTTTAACTACCTGTCTACCTATCTCTTAGCCTTTTTGTCGCTCTTGGCATGACCTCGGAAGGTGCGGGTAGGGGCAAACTCACCGAGTTTGTGTCCTACCATTTGCTCCGTGACATATACAGGAACGTGCTGTTTTCCGTTGTGACAGGCAATGGTATGCCCAATCATTTGCGGAAGAATGGTTGAAGCGCGAGACCATGTTTTGATAACTTGCTTTTCGCCTTTGGCGTTCAACTTTTCAATTTTGGTCAGTAAGTGATCGGCAACAAAGGGACCTTTTTTTAGCGATCGCGTCATAATTTGTACTCTCTAAATAAGTCTTCGCGCTTAATGACTGCTTGGCAGTCGTTAAGCAAAATTTAAGCGTTACGTCCGCCCTTACCGCGCTTCGAGGACTTGCGTCGGCGACGAACAATCAAAGCATCACTAAGTTTGCCTTTCTTGCGAGTCTTATAACCCAAGGTTGGCTTACCCCAAGGTGTAACAGGACCACTACGTCCGACTGGGGCGCAACCTTCTCCACCACCATGAGGGTGATCGATCGGGTTCATCGCCATACCACGAACTTTCGGACGACGGTTCAACCAACGACTACGACCCGCTTTACCAAGACTGGTATTGCTGTGATCGAGGTTGCCAACTTGTCCGATCGTGGCAAAACAATCTTTACGAATCAAACGAACTTCGCTGGAAGGAAGCTTGAGGGTCACAAAATCACCGTCTTTTGCCGCGATTTGAGCGCCAGCACCAGCTGATCGCACAATTTGTCCACCCTTGCCAGGGACGAGTTCCACATTGTGAACGACCGTACCGAGGGGGATGTTTACCAATGGCATCGCGTTACCGATTTCAAAGGGGACGTTACTTGTGCCTGCGAGGATTTTGTTGCCGACAGCAATGCCTTTGGGCGCGAGGATATATCTCTTTTCGCCATCTTCGTATTGCAACAAGGCAATCCGAGAAGTGCGGTTAGGATCGTACTCGATCGCAATTACTTCAGCGATGATGTCGCGCTTGTTGCGTTTAAAATCGATGATCCGATATAAACGCTTGTGACCACCGCCACGTCTGCGGCTAGTGATGACACCACGGTTATTGCGGCCTCTTTTACGATGAACGTGGCTAGTTAAAGACTTTTCGGGTTCAGATTTAGTGATTTCCGAGAAGTCCGAGACAACAGTTTGTCTGGTACTAGCGGTATACGGTTTATATGCACGAACGCCCATAATTGTCTGATGTTGTTAAAGAACAGTTCTCTGGTTTTGCTTTTTTTGAAAAAAGCTATTGCTTATACATCGGGGAACAAATTGATTTTGCTGCCTTCTGCGAGGGTGACGATCGCTCTTTTTATTTGAGCGCGTTTGCCTGCAAACTTACCAATACGACGCGCTTGTGCGGGCGGATTATGGGTGTTCACTTTTGTGACCGTGACCGAGAAGAGGCTTTCGATGGCAGCTCTAATCTCAGGTTTAGTCGCATTATGGAAAACATCAAATGTGTATTTGTTGCTTTCTAGTTGTCTGGTTGCCTTTTCATTGAGCAAAGGGCGACGAATGATGTCAGGCAAACGACGGGGGTCAAATTCGGTAGGGATCTTAGCCATGGTGTTTCTTTCTTTTACTTAGATTCCGTTATGCAGCATCTTCGATCGTGGTTACGATCTCGGTTACCAACTTTGCATCGCCACCATATACTTCATGAATCTTGGCGATCGCAGAGCGGGTTGCCACAATTTTTTGAGAATTAAGAATGTCGAACATGTTAAGTTGATCAGCGGCAATCAATTGAAGCTTCTGAATATTACGAGCAGACAGAACGATGTTCTCTTCTTTGCGATCGGTAATAATTAAGATCTTTGTGCCAACGGTGACACCCCAACGCTCAAGGGCTTGACATAATTCCTTAGTCTTAGGCTGAGTAAGGTTTATGGCGAAATCTTCAACAATAATCAAATCGGCAGTACGACCGATAAATGCGGTGCGAAGAGCCAGGCGACGTTCCTTGCGGTTCATCTTGGTTGAATAATCTCTAGGCTTCGGCCCAAACATCACACCACCACCACGAGTCAGCGGCGATCTAGTTGAACCTGCACGAGCGCGACCTGTACCCTTTTGTCTAAAAGGCTTGCGACCACCACCACGCACTTCGGCGCGGGTTTTGGTGCAGGCTGTGCCTTGGCGGGCATTGGCTAACTGTCTGACAAGGGCGCGATGAACTAAACCTTTTGCACTTGCTTCTTTAGCAACACGCAACTCAAGGGTTACTTCACCAACTTCATTCCCTGTCCAATCTATTACTGTAGGCATAACTTATATTCTCTCGATCTCACGAACAAACTACTTAGTCTTTATTTCGCGCCTTCACTTGCGCCTTTATTTAGCCTTGCCGATAATTACGGTAGGAATGACGTTAAGCAATGCGCCAGGCTTACCAGGGACTGCTCCTTTAATTAGCAACACATTGTTCGCTGCATCGACTTTGACTATAGTTAGCTTCTTCACGGTGATTTGCTTACCGCCAAGGCGACCAGCCATGCGTTTACCAGGGTATACACGACCAGGGGTTGTACCCGCACCAGTCGAACCAGGCTGTCTGTGGTTCTTAGAACCGTGAGCCATTGGACCGCGAGCGAAGTTGTGGCGCTTTTGGTAACCAGAAAAGCCTTTACCGATGCTAGTTCCAATCACATCAACGATGTCGCCAACCTTGAACTGACTTACATCTAGAGTCTGACCAATCGCGAACTCACTCACGTTGTCAAGGCGATATTCACGAAGATGCTTAACAGGTTCAGCGCCTGAGACTTTCAAATGTCCCAGCTCTGGCTGACTAAGAAGCTTCTCGCGGGTCTTGCCGTAACCAATTTGAATAGCTTTGTAGCCTTCTTTGGTGTCAGTCTTGACTTGGGTAATTGTGCAGGGACCTGCAAGAACAACGGTTACAGGAACAGCGTTGCCATCCGAATCGAATACTTGGGTCATCCCAAGTTTTGTGCCGAGAATTCCGACAGTCATTAAAATTAGCTCCGCTTGCGTGACTTTCAAATTTTCGCGCAGATAGTTCTGCCGATTTTTGACAGGCTCAAAAGAGATCGGTTTCGATCTTAGTAAGAATCATTGGTTTTGAAGGCTGTTTAACGGACTTCGAGACGACTTACAGAAGATGTCTAGTCAAACTACTAGACGTGAGAAACTCAATCTCTTGGGTTGGTTGTTATAGATTTAAAAGACTTTTAACTTTCTTTACTTAGCTATACCAAAGCGTGACTCAGACTTAAGGAAGGAAACACATTGGTTTATTTCGCTTAGTTTCTGTTTTTAGTCACGATTATCAATCATAACCCTATGTGTGATCTTTTGTCTATAGTTTTCAGGAAAAAGTTAAAAATTCAGGAAGTCAAGCTAAATTGTTAGCATCATTTTGAAACTAAACCGTGGTTTTTTGAGTCTACGAAGTTACTGTAGGAGTCGGTCTCATTCCTAAATAAAGGATGACGATCGATATAGCCGCTATAATTAAGTGCAAGAATTTATAGCTATAACGACAGTAATTTTTTTTGATTTTTTTCGTGTAAAGCAAGTTAAGCTTCAAGAGTAGGAAATGGAAACAATCAATAGCCTCTAACATTGCAACGCCATTTGGTTACGAAAACTGCGATCGCGAACAGATTCATCTATTTAGGGACTTGCAAGAAATAACATCATTTGCCTTCAAATATAACCATTGCCAAAATCGAACAAAAGCTTAAGGATGTTAGAATCTTGATGAATTCAGAACAAATATCTAGAAATTTAGAACCCATTTTTGCCTTAGTCTAAATGTGTATTTCTTGAATGGGAAGGGAATAACTGCCTTCAAATATACCTTTTTGGATCTTACTTGACGGAAACAGTACCATGAGTTGATTTTGGATGAAATAAAAAATCATCGGATGACCTCGCAGGAAGTCAAGCCACTTACTATAAATTCAATCAAAGAAGAGATTATAGAAGATTTTCGGCAAGCTTGGCATGAGGCTATGACTGGACAAAGTATTCCTGTGTCTTAATTGTGGGAAGAGATGGCTAATGAGAGAACTCATCAATGCAGTCATTGCGGTACGGTGTTAGATCGCGACCACAATGCGGCTCTGAATATCTTGGCAATTGGATTAAATAGGGTAGCGTCTCCCCAAATTTCTACGCCTGTGGAGAGTTCGACCTCTGTCAGCTAGATGTAAGTCTAGTTGGTAAGTTGTCTCCCTGAATCAGGAATCTCAGTCGCTTTACTCGCTGAGAGTGTCAATTCATCGTTTCCTTACTCATTCTTGAAACAGCCTGCGCAGGAGAGGGGGAGCAAAACCCTAATATTTTCTTGTTCCCCTCTCCTGCGGGAGAGAGACTAAGAGTGAGGAGCTTAGAAACTTCCACGTAACGTCAAGTACTCATACAAACATTTTTAGCTGCTCGATCAGGACATCAAAATATAGAGCTAATTCAGATTTTCGCTCTGGCTCCACCCGTTTTAAGCTAGCCATCTTAATCCCTTCTAAACCCGCAACCATCGCATCTAGCGGCACTTGCAACTCCTGATACAGCAAGTGCATATATTGCAAACCCTCGGCACTGAGGTAGTCAGTACGCTGTCCGGTGATCCCGTAAGTGATGCACCGCAAAAAATGCCAGAAATCTCGCCAGCAAGCATCAGCTCTTTCGGCAGGATATAACCTACCGCCTGCTTGGGTAATGTCGGGAAATGCTTGTAAAACCTCGGCTCTGGCTTCATCGACGATCGCATTAACGCGATCGCGTAAAAGCTGCACCACAGGAATAAACTTTGCGATCGCAGGAGCAAGCTCTTGCATCTGTTGCAAATCTGCATCAGTAAGATAGCGACCTTGATCATCGGCTGCTTGCAAGCACTGAATTACTTCAATGGGGTAAGCATCCTCTAACTTTACAAAACTTACGATTCGTGATTTTTTAATTAGCTCACGAACTTTATCACTGAGTTGAAATTGAGACATGTTTAAAAGGTTTAATTAAATTAATAAAGAACCAGATTTTTATTGGCACGGCTTCGCCGCGCCAATAAAAAATTGGGTTTCTGTTTTACTGTTAGTCTTTATTGCTATCTTATCGAAGTATCTCACCCATGGATCTCACTCAAATCGAAACGGATCTCCAAAGTCCTGATTTTCAATATCGCATCAAAGCGATCGCAGCTCTTAAAGATTATGGAGCAGATATCACCGTCCCTATTTTAACGAAACAAATAAAAGATCCAGAATTTTTAGTGCGTACTTTTATCGCTCGTGAACTCGGACGGCAAAAAACATCAGAATCATTTGCTGCACTGCTGCAAATCATGCGCTTTGACAATACTCCCAATGTCAGAGCCGAAGCGGCAAACTCTCTATCTCTATTTGATCGAATTTCTGCTTCCCATTTAGTGCAAGCTTTTGTCAAGGATGATCACTGGTTAGTGCGGCGAAGTATCTTGGCGGCTCTAGTAGAAATGGAATGTTATGAAGAAGTATTGGAAATTTGTAATCTCGGTCTAGAAGGTGAAGATGCAGGTGTAAAAGAAGCTTGTATCGATGGCTTAGGAGCTTTATCGAAATCAAGTCAGTCTGATGCAGCCTTAGCAAAACTCTTAAGTTTCAAAGATTCAGAATTGGAATATATTCGAGTCAAACTTGCCTATGCCTTAATGCAATTTGATACTGCGGAAGCAAAGGAAGCCATGTCTACGTTCAGGCAAGATAGCGACTATCGAGTAGTTGGCGCTGCCATGGAAAATTTACTTCCTTAATCCGAAAGGAATAACTGATGTTCCTATGAGAAGCTTCATCGTCATCTTTTCCAATATTTCCTCGTTCTCTTTGTAGGAGCTATTGTCCTTAGAACAAAAAGGTGGCGCTTTGCGCCACCTTTTTGTTCTAAATACCCGCATGTCCCATTGCGATACCTGCGACTAGCATCCCAATCACAAGAAAAGGTTGAGCGCTGGCTTGATATTTCACATCATTCTTGAGCGGATCCCGCAAGAAATACATGTCTTGAAATGTAATCTGCGGAATTACTAACAGCACGATTAAACTTGCCAATAGCTGCTCACCCACTGTAACCAAATAAATAGCAATGCCAATTTGGAAGACATCGATCGCAGTTGCCGAGATTAATGCAGCTTTCTGCACCCCAAACATCACGGGCAGAGATTTCAATCCCAATTCGCGATCGCCTTCAACGCTTTTGAAGTCATTGACGACAGCGATGCCTAAACCAGCAAGGCTATAGAACAGGGTCACGGCTACCACAGTCCAGTTGAGAGTGCCGTACAGAGCATGACCCGCCCACCAAGGCAAAGCGATATAACTTGCGCCGAGGGCATAGTTACCGAGCCAACCATTTTGCTTAAGCTTTAAAGGGGGCGCTGAGTAGATGTAGGCGACGAATGAACCACCAAGCGCTAATTTGGTCATGATAAAGTCCGTATGCCCAGCCGTGACATCAAGGATCGCTGCTACACCAATGCCGCCGAGAAATAAAATCCAAATCTGAGCAATAACTTGGTTGAGGGGAATTGCTCCCGATGGAATCGGACGATACGGCTCATTAATTGCGTCAATTTCGCGATCGTAGTAATCGTTAATGGTCTGGGTATAGCCTGTCAGTAAGGGTCCTGACATGAGCATACAAAGTAGCGATCGCAACACATTTTCAATCGACCATGTAAAATCACCAGAGGAGGCTGCACCACAGAGTACGCCCCACATCAGCGGTATCCATGTAATCGGTTTCATCAGTTGCAGGCGGATCTTCCAGATTGAAGCGCCTTCTACGTCCGCACCTTTCATTCCGAGCATTTGGCGGGTACGGGCTTCGCGAGACTCGCTCGCTGGTACGTCAGGGGTTGGAGACGACATATTTACAAAAAATTATAGACTTGCGGTTGATTATAGCTTTTAGGCGATCGACATACCACGTTAAAGCAATGACATAATGGCTAAAATAGGTTTGGTATTGTTTTAGGAATGAGAATTAAATAAGCTGTGCATATAAAACCCAAAATTGGTTCGGCGGGCTTCGCCCGC
>JAYUSC010000686.1:0-6118 GCA_043755885.1 Pseudanabaena sp.
TTGAGTAAATCTCGCTTTTGCCAGTAATAATCAGGCTGCTCGACTATGGGAGCGATGCTACATGATACGAGAGAGCATGAATTAACAGGGCAACGAGTATACTCATACCAGTTAAAACGCTCTGCAAGCCTATAGTTGTACTGCATACGCAGCAAGTTTAGCCACTCATCAAACTGATGAATTTGGGCTTTGCTTGGGCGCAATTTGTATTTATAAGCTGTTATCATAATATCAGTGTAGCATAAAATAGGTACGTTGATATGAAAGATGATTTTATTTCTAGTGGAAGATGTGTCTCGGATCTCAAGGCTCATCTGGTTTTGACTACCAAATATAGGCGCAAAGTTTTTACTGGTCAGATGATTAGTCGATTGTCTGAGATATTGAGTGATTTATGCGAAAAATGGGGCTGTAAGGTAGTTGAATTTAATGGTGAAGAGGATCATATCCATCTCCTATTTCAATACTTGCCACAGATGGAATTACCAAAATTTGTCGGTAATTTAAAGTCTGTTTCCAGTCGTAAAATTCGGGAAGAGTTTGCTGATGAAGTGAAAAAATATTACTGGAAAAGTGTTTTGTGGAATGAGTCATATTTCATCGCTTCTTGTGGTGGGGTAACAGTCTCTGTTCTCAAGAAATATATTGAGCAGCAAGACACCCCAGAAGATAGTCCATCGGCGGGGTGTTGAACCCCTTGACGGACGCGCTTACATCCCGTCACTCATCCTTGTAAACGGATAGAGTGCGGGGCTTTCGCTTGTGAGCTAAAATAGGTAAAGAAAACAACCAGAGGAGACTAGCCGTGATCGTAGTAACCAAGATTGGTACACCAGCAGCAGAAGTTGCGCGGATCTGCGAAGAACTATCTAGTTGGGGATTGTCACCAGAAAAAATTGTGGGAAAGCATAAAGTTGTGTTGGGACTTGTTGGCGAGACTGCCAACCTCGATCCCCATCGCATCGAAGAGCTAAGCCCTTGGATTGAGACAGTTTTGCGAGTGGAACGCCCCTTCAAACGTGCTAGTCGCGAATATCGCCAAAATGAATCGAGCGTGGTGATTGTACCTACGCCTAATGGTGATATTGCGATCGGCGAAAATCAGCCATTAGTGACCGTTGCGGGACCTTGCTCTGTTGAGAACGAAGAAATGATTGTGGAAACTGCCATGCGTGTGAAAGCAGCAGGTGCCAAATTTTTACGCGGTGGAGCCTATAAGCCACGCACATCGCCCTACGCTTTTCAGGGGCATGGTGAGAGCGCACTATCTCTATTGGCGGCGGCGCGAGAAGCTAGCGGATTGGGAATTATTACAGAGGTAATGGATACTGCCGATATTGATAAAATCGCGGAAGTTGCAGATGTACTGCAAATTGGCGCGAGAAATATGCAGAATTTCTCATTGCTAAAGCAAGTTGGGAAACAGAATAAGCCAATTCTGCTCAAGCGTGGATTAGCGGCTACGATCGACGATTGGTTGATGGCGGCGGAATATATTCTTGCTGAGGGCAATCCCAATGTGATTCTTTGCGAACGTGGGATTAGAACTTTCGATCGCGAATATACAAGGAACACTCTCGACTTATCCGCGATTCCTGTATTACGCAAATTAACACATTTGCCAATCATGATTGATCCTAGTCATGGTACAGGCTGGTCAGAGTATGTGCCATCCATGAGCTTGGCATCGATCGCAGCGGGTGTTGATTCTTTAATGATTGAAGTTCATCCCAATCCTAAGAAAGCTTTGTCTGATGGTCCACAGTCACTTACTTTCGATGATTTCGATAAACTCATGATTAAAATTAATCGCATGGCAGGAGTAATGGATCGCGCCTAAATAAAGAAGGCGTGAAGCGCCTTCTTTATTTTAAAAACTATGAATCAACCCTTTATTTACGATCGCACAATTTATTTTGGCGATACCGATGCAGCAGGAGTTGTCTATTTTGCGAATGGATTATCTATTTGCCACGAAGCCTATGAAGCATCGTTAGCAGCATCGGGAATTGAGCTTCAATCTTTTTTTCGAGGTGGTGCGATCGCAGCCCCAATCACCCATGCGAGTATTGATTTTTTTAAACCAATGTTCTGTGGCGATCGCATTGTGGTTTCGCTATTAGCAACTTTACTAAGTCCCGAATCTTTTCAAATTGAATATCAATTATTTTTTGATGAAGAATTTGAGGGAAAAAAGGCGATCGCAAAAGCATTAACTAAACATGTTTGTATTGATCCCACTACGAGAAAGCGGTGTAATTTATCCCCAGATCTTTTAAAATGGATTAAAAGCTAGAAAATTTGGTGATAGTGCTTTGCACTACCACCAAATTTATACAACGATTAAATTTACTCAATGACAACGATTTTACGTGACTGGAGTTATCGCTATCAATGGTTTTATGACACTGTATCGGCACTGGCGGCTATTAGTGTCGGCGGCGAGAAGCGATTTCACCGTTTATTTTTAAAAGATTTATCAATCAATCCAGACGCGAAAGTTCTCGACCTTTGCTGTGGAGCAGGACAGGCAACGCGGGAAATGGTTACACATTTCCATCATGTTACGGGTTTAGATGCCTCGCCGATCGCCATTAAACGCGCCCAGCAAAATGTGCCACAATCCGAATATGTAGAGTCTTTTGCGGAAAAAATGCCATTTTGCGATCGCAGTTTCGATTTGGTAATTACAAATACGGCGATGCATGAGATGGAGTCAGAGCAGTTGCAGCAGATTATTCAAGAAGTAAATCGGATTTTGACTCCCACAGGACAATTTATTATTATTGATTTCCATCGCCCTACTAATCCGCTTTTCTGGCTGCCGATCGCAACTTTTTTGTGGTTGTTTGAAACTGAAACTGCATGGCAATTACTAAAAACCGATCTAAATCAACTTTTGAGCCAATCTGGATTTAAGATTGAGTCTTGCCGACTCTATGCTGGCGGTAGTTTACAAGTTTTGCAATCAATCAAAGTGACCTAAGTACTTGTACAAAATAAATTACCCAGATTTATAGGGTTTCGACCCGCACCCTATAAATCTGGGTTTGTAATTAATTATGCCGAGATACTTAACAAATGCCAAAACGAGTTTTATTCATTAGTAACGGTCATGGTGAAGACCTCAATGCTTGTGAAGTTCTCAAAGCTTTACGACAAAAATATCCTGAGATAGAGACGATCGCCTTACCGATCGTGGGGGAAGGAAATTCTTATCGGCGGGCTGGTGTTGCGATCGCTACGCAGACAAAAATCTTGCCATCAGGGGGATTTGCCTATATGAGTGTGCAGAAACAGATTGCAGATTTTCAATCTGGATTGATTAATCTGACTTGGCAACAAATTAAAGCAGCGCGAGAATGTGGCAAAACCTGTGATTTTGTGTTTGCGACGGGTGATGTTGTGCCTGCGCTGTTTGCTTACCTAACAGGTTTGCCCTATGCCTTGTTTTTAGTATCATCATCGGCATTTTACGAAAATCGTTATGTTCCTCGCTGGCTGCAAGCCCTCATGATGCGATCGCAACGATGTCGTCAAATTTTGACTCGCGATGCCTATAGTGCGGAACTGATTAGAAAAAGTGGCTATCAGAATACAAATTTTGTCGGCTATCCGATTATGGATGTATTGGAACCGACAGGCAAAGATTTAGCTTTGAGTCCTGATGTACCTGCGATCGCCTTACTGTCAGGAAGTCGGCTACCTGAAGCTGCCGAAAATCTAGCATTGCAATTGCGCCTATGTGTTGCGATCGCCCAAGAATTCGCTCCCAATCCTGTGCAATTTCGAGCTGCGATCGTCCCAAGCCTCACTCCCCAATTGCCTGATCTAGCAGCTCAAGCTGGCTGGCAATATGCCGATGGCAAGCTGTATCACGAACAATCAAATATCAGTGTTATCTGCTTCAGCGATGCTTTTGCGGACATTCTGCATCATTGCGATTTAGCGATCGGTATGGCGGGAACTGCTGTCGAGCAGATGGTTGGATTAGGCAAGCCTGTGATCCAAATCATGGGTAATGGCCCTCAATTTTCCTATCGTTTTGCCAATGCACAGGAACGTTTACTCGGCTCTTCAGTCCAAACGATTGGGAAGGAACCAGCTACTCCCCAAATTTTGCAAGAAGCGGCTCAATGCGTGAAACGAACAATCTGCGATCGCAATTATTTGGAACGCTGTAAACAAAATGGAATGGAACGGGTTGGTGCAAAAGGTGGCTCTGAGAGATTAGCTGATACGATCGCGCAAATATTGGCAAAGCCTTGTTGAATTTCAAAATTTTAGCATCAAGAAATTAGTACTTAACGCCGATTGCGACGGACGGAGTGGGCGATAGATTACAAAAGAGTAGGGACAATACATCTGCATTGCTATACTATTTCATCATCAAAACTTCTGTAAAAAAACAACTTCTCGCGCCAGTGTGACAGGCGATATCGCCAACCTGCTCGATTTTGACCAAAATCACATCGCGATCGCAATCGTAATATAGTTTTTTCAGCTTTTGGATATGCCCCGAAGTTGCGCCCTTATGCCATAGCTCTTGACGCGATCGGCTCCAATAATGGACTTCACCAGTTGCGATCGTTAATTCCAACGCATGACGATTCATCCAAGCCATCATCAAAATTGTGCCATCTTGATGATCTTGGGCGATCGTAGGAATCAATCCTCGCTCATCATATTTGAGATTTTCAATCCAATTGTCAGACATTTTTTAGATAGGGAAGAATAAACAAAATAAAATTGACTTTTAAAAGTAAGTAGCTAGGCACAATTAAATATAAAACCCAAAAATCTGTACCGCCCGCTGCGCGGGCGGTACAGATTTTGGTTCTAGTTTTTTAATTATGCCGAGGTACTTATAGCTTTCAACGATCATGTTACAGTGCTTTGCACTTTATCAAGGAAAAAATTGATGCTCTATGAGTATCAATTTTGCTCTAAGGCGTTTTCAATTGAAACGCGGTGTACTTGCCGCCCAATCCTTCAACAACCGTGCGAGTATTGGCAATCAACATCCCTGCATAGGTTTCAGCCTCACTACCTTTTGCTCCTAACCCATCAGCATATAGCTCTCGTTCTGAAACTTTGACATTAGCTTCCTTCGCAACTGTCGTAATCAACTTTGGATTGATTGATACTTCCGCAAAGATGGTAGGAACCTTACTGGTTTTAATCACTTCAACGAGTTCCTTCACTCTAGTTGGGGTTGGTTGCTCATCAGTGCTAATTCCATTCAAAGCACCTTCAATAGGAATGCCATAGGCTTGGGCATAATAGCCAAGTGCATCATGCGTCGTGACCAGCTTGCGCGAACCTTGAGGAATTGTCGCGATTTGCGCTTTAATCCAAACATCAATTTGTTCAAGTTCGCTGACAATTTTGGCAGTGTTTTTAGCATATGTTTCTGCCTGATCGGGACGGAGCGTACTCAAGCTTTTGCTGATTGACTGAGTGATTTTGATGCCATTCTGAGCATTGTTCCAGACATGGGGATCGGCTTCTTTTGCAGCTTTTTTGGCTTGATTATGAGCATGGTCATGCGCGTCTTCAGACATCAAAGGACTTGGTACAGCAACCTCGTTAACCGCAATTTTGGGTGCTGGATTGGAGCTAGCTTGAATTAATTTGATCAGACTTGGCTCAAAGTCATAACCACCATAGAGAACTAACTTGGCGGAGTCGATCGCTTTGCGATCATCGGGTTTAGGTTGATAAAGGTGAGGATCAGTACCTGCTTCAATCAGGCATTTGAGGTCAATCGTATCGCCGGCGATTTGCTTAGCTAAGGCACATGCGACTGAGTTTGTCGCCACGACTAGCGGTAAGCTTTCAGTTTTTGCGGGAGTTGCGGCTGTGGGGGGCAGATTAGTTACGGTTGGGGTGGTGACATTGCAAGCAGTGATGCTAGTTGCGATCGCAATTACTACCACCGCCGAATAAATTGTAAATGTTTTACTCGAAGATTTCTTGGAGCCTACTTTTGAGGATAATTTTACAGATTTATTTAGGAGCATTTTTTTGTTTTACTTCAAATAATGATTATCATTATCATATTGCATGTGGGTAATTGCTACATTTGCAAAAGGACATAACCAATTTTGGGATTTTC
>JAYUSC010000687.1:0-6117 GCA_043755885.1 Pseudanabaena sp.
CGACCAAAGGCAAGATTATTGATAGTTGCATGTTGGACAATACCTGATTTATCAATAATAAATAAACCACGCAAGGCGATACCTGCTAATGGATCAAGAACATTGAAAGCCGTTGCGATCGCTTTAGTCAGATCAGAAACAAGTGGACATTTAATATCGCCTCCTAGCCCACCATCAGCAAGCGATGTTTGAATCCAAGCTAGATGTGCGTATTGACTATCTACCGAAATACCAATAACTTCAGTATTTAATTTCGCAAATTCGGCATAGCGATCGCTAAACGCAATTACTTCAGTAGGGCAGACAAAAGTAAAGTCGAGCGGATAAAAAAATAGAACGACGTATTTGTTTTTTTGATAACTAGAAAGCTTGATTTTTGTAAATTCTTGATCAACTACAGCATCCGCCTCAAAGTCTGGAGCAGGGTTGCCCACCCGCAAGAATTCCGCCATAACGAGTTTAACCAAATTAAAGTTATTGAGGTCGCATAGCACCCTCAATAACTTTACCAAAAAAGCGTAAGACTCCCCTTCGGGGAGTCTCACGCTTTTTTGGTTTTATATTTTAAAATGCTATCCTAATAACCAATCAGCTTTCTAAAATTGCAGTTATGTCACCAGTAAAAGAAGCTTCTGCCGCGATCGCTAGCATGGTAAATCTCAATGGAGAATCATTAAATACTCATGGACCAACTGTAGAACGTCCTTGGGGATCATTCACCACTCTTGAAGAAGGTCGCGGCTACAAAATCAAGCGCATTGAAGTCAACTCAGGGCATCGCCTGAGTCTGCAAATGCACCACCATCGTAGCGAACATTGGATTGTCGTTTCGGGGACTGCCAAGGTGACCTGCGGCGACAAAGAAACAATGATTAGCACTAATCAATCCACCTATGTCCCTAAATGTACGGCTCACCGACTAGAAAATCCTGGGATAATCCCATTGATTTTAATTGAGGTGCAGAACGGCGAGTATTTGGGGGAAGATGACATTATTCGCTTCCAAGACGACTATGCCCGTCACGAAAAGAAATAATTACAGCGCTTTGCGCTCAGACCCGAACCAAAAAAAATTAAAAGTGTTGCAAAGCAACACTTTTAATTTTTTTTGGTTCGGTTGCTCGAAAATCCCTGTAAAACAAGGGGCGCGATGCGCCCCTTGTTTTTTTGATAACAAGCAATGGCGATCGCGTTTAAAATAGTTAAGGCAATCTAGAATCGTTTCAACGTGAATAAAATCCCTCCCTTTGATGCATCGCAGCAATATGAACAAATTGGCGATCGCCTCAACCAAGCAGCTTTAGCAGTACTAGCATCGGGGCAGTATATTGGTGGACAGACCGTAAGTCAGTTCGAGACTGAGTTTGCTAATTATATTGACTCAAATCATGGTATTGCTTGCAACTCAGGTACTGATGCTCTGTACCTAGCGCTACGAGCTTTAGATATTGGGGAAGGAGATGAAGTAATTACTTCACCATTTACATTTTTTGCTAGTGCCGAAACGATTAGCATGACGGGAGCTAAGCCAGTATTTGCCGATATCGAAGCGCATAGCTTCAATATGAATGTCGAACTCATCGAAGCTGCCATCACCGATCGCACAAAAGCGATCATGCCTGTGCATTTGTTTGGACGCTCGACTGATATGAGCGCTGTAATTGCGATCGCAAAAAAGCATCATCTCTATGTGATCGAAGACTGCGCTCAGGCGACAGGTGCAACTTTTGATGGTCAAAAGGTGGGAAATATTGGCGATGTGGGTTGTTTTAGCTTTTATCCAACCAAAAATCTGGGCGGCTGTGGCGATGGTGGGATGATGACTACTAAAAATGCTAAAGTTGCCGAGAAACTAAGAATTTTGCGTGAACATGGTAGCCCGAAGCGCTATTATCACGAATATATCGGCATGAACTCACGCCTTGATGCGATCCAAGCCGCTTTATTACAAGTCAAACTGCCCTATCTCGACAAGTGGAATGCTCAACGCCGCGAAATTAGCGATCGCTACACGCATCTTCTCAAAGAGTCCCATATTCCCCATATTGTCACGCCCCACCATTGCTCTGGCAGTGTCTGGAATCAGTACACAGTATGCATCGATGCTGGCAAACGCGATCATGTGCAAGCTCAACTGCGCGAACAAAATATCATCACGATGATTTACTATCCTTTGCCATTGCATTTACAAGCGGTATATCGCAATCTTGGTTATAAAAAAGGCGATTTCCCTGTGACTGAAGATATTTGCGATCGCGTTTTATCTCTGCCAATGTTTCCCGAACTCAGCGAAGAACAACAAGATCGCGTCGTCAGTACGTTAAAAAATATTCTTAAGTAACTCATTTTAGGCGGAAGTTTCTAAAGCCCTCACCCCTAGCCCCTCTCCCGCAGGAGAGGGGAACAAGAAAATATTAGTTTTTTGCTCTCTCTGTCTTCGTTGCAATGTATCTAAGCCCCCTAAATCCCCCAATTCTGGGGGACTTTGAAAGGATTTTATTTTCTTGTTCCCCCAGAATTGGCGGCTAGGGGGCAGATAAATGTTGACTTAACTAGGTTTTATGACTTGTGTGTACACCGTAGCCACTCAAGTGCGCTGCTCAAAGCTAAAACCCGTTTTAACGGGTTGATTTATCAAATTTACCGCACGTTGTCTTGCTTTTACCTATAATAATCGCATCTGTATTAGGGAATAATCATGGGCATTCTTAACTCGATGTTTGCAAAATGGAAAAATCCTCAACAGGGGACGGGGAATGCTCCAGATGTGCAGACTATCCAAACTTCTAGCCCAGTCCAAACACCATCATCAACACAGCCAACTTCGGCAATGCAAAGATTTACGGAATTAGAAGCAGAATTAGTGCGATCGCATCAGCCCTTGCAAACTAAACCCACTAATACTCCGCAAAAATCTGGGGGATTTCAGAAATTTGGTCAAAGGCTAATTTGGATCGGTGTTTTGGTGGGGATTCCTGTCGGCATTATTTATGTGGCAAATCTGCCCTATCCCGCGATCCGACAGCCTGTGGCAAAGGCGGCTCCACTTTTACTATTGCCTAGCAATATGGCGATCGATGCGAATTTTAAACAAGGACAATCAAGTGTTGAGCAATCGAGACAATTAATCGAAGTTCCCACTAGTGCCGCCGATCTAGATCGAGGTGAAATCAAACTTAAGGAAGGTAAAACGGCTCTCGATGCAATTCCTTTGTGGTACATCGCGGATTGGGCAGACTATTCGCGAGGAAATTATGGCTGGGGCTATGATTGGCAATTTACACCTGCGGGATTGCAAGCGACGCGGATCAAGGTGGGACAGCTAGAGGCAAAAGTATTTCAAGAGAAAAATGCTCAAATGGCGTTGACTGGTGCTGAGCAAGAAATAACCATGGCAAAGGCGGTATTTCAGCAAGCCGCAAACCCAATTGACAAAAAAGTTGCCATCCAAAACTGGCAAGCTGCGATCGATCGCCTAGCGCAGATTCCGCCACAAACAATGGCAGGACGCAGGGCGCAGCAGTTGATTAGTACTTCGACTAGGGACTTGAAAGAAGTCGGTGGACTTGCCGCAGGTAATGAGAAATCAATGTCATTGATTAGTGCTGGTGAAGGATTTGCGAAAAAAGCGGCTGAATCTGGTCGTAATCCGCCCCATTCAATCGCTCGTTGGACTGAAATTAAAACAATGTGGCAAGAGGCTATTAACCGTTTAGAAAGCATTCCTGCTAATGATGTACAGGGTTATGCTGAAGCTCAAAGACAGCTAGCAGAATATCGATCTAGTTTGTCGGAAGTGCGAGTACGATTACAAAATGAACGGGAAGCAGTACAAGCTCTAGATCAGGCTAATCGGAATTTGGCAAATCTATGGGCGAATTTGCCTAAAGATGGCAAGGATCTCAATCGCAACCAAGCGATCGGCAACTTCTCGGCTGTTAACAATGAATTAGAAAAAATCAAAAACGGAACCACGGTTTATTTACAAGCAAAAAAAGTGCAAATCGAAGTTCAGAATCAATTGACATTATTACAACAGGCAAAGTAATTTACCTCTAGGATAGGCGGTACGAAGTACCGCCTATCCTAGTAATTGACAAGGTATCACGGATCAAACGATGACCAAATTTGACTTTCTATCAGATACTCAGAAAAATTGGCACTCCATGGATGTGGAGCAAGTATTGACAGCTTTAGAATCTTCGATAGAAGGTCTGGCGTATGTGAATGCAAGGCAAAGATTACGACATTTGGGAGCCAATAAACTACCGCGATCGCGCCCAATTAGCAAAGTCTTCTTACAACCTTTAATTAATCCATTAACTTATCTCCTATTAGGATCAGCAATTTATTTACAATGGAATGGCGCTGAGGGATGGGCGCTAATTGCAGTGGGTATATTGCATAGCGGGATTGGGATTTGTCTTGCATTATGGTCAATTAAAACTAAAGAGAAAGTCAGTCGCGATCGCCCACAACGTCGCCAGAATGAAGCATCTAACTCGGTCATGGTTTTACGCGATCGCGAAGAAATGGAAGTACCATCGCGTGACTTGGTACTAGGCGATGTGTTGGTATTGCGAGAAGGCGATCGCCCTAATGTCGATCTGCGCGTGCTAGAGACATCCCAGAATTTACAGGTCAATCAAACCAATTTGGGCGGCGAAGCAATTTGCTTTAAGCAAGCTGAGCTTACTTTTGAGGAGAAAACGCCACCGCTTGAATGCAATAACATGATCTATGCGGGAACCGAGATTTCTGCAGGAACCGCGAAGGGGATCGTAATTGCCACTAGTCTTTTCACCCAAGAACAAGCAGCCTTCACCCAAGAAAAGCCATTTTCAGTGATTCATTCTGAATTGAGGCAACTGCGTCAAGTTTGGATTGGGATGCTGCTGTTAGTAACGATGATTGCGATCGGGTTTGCATGGCAACGCGGCTTGACGATCAATGCGATGACCGCCGCCGCACTGATCGTCAGTACCTATCCTCAAAATTTGTTGCGGATTGCTACTCAGGTGCAGTTATTTGGGATGCGCGATCTTGCCAAACAGCGCATATGGGCAAGATTTCCTTCAGTATTAGATGCGATCGCAAGAATAACTACGATTGTGGCAATTGTCGAGTCGGATATGGTATTGAGCTTTGATAATTTGAGTCGCGCAGGTATTGAATGGCGAGGATTAATTAGAGCTTCTGAAGATGATGCAGCAGCGTTTAGTCAAGTAATTGGTATGGAAACTCATAGTTATTTTGATGCTCCTCAAGAAAAGATGCGTCAATGGAAAGAGCGTTCTCCAAAAAACCGCCAAAAGTCTTTAAATGCAATTGCTGTCATTGGCAATGATATTGAAGATATTCCCCTATTGAGAGCCGCCGATGTGGGCATCTGCGATCGCACTTGTCGCAAAGAATTACAAGATAGTTCAGGGTTGATTTTACCGAAAGAGGAATTCCATTATTTACCGATCGCAATTCTCGAAGGAAGAGCCACATTTGATCGATTGCAACGGACTGCACTGCTCACCGCCACTAGCTCTTTTACCTTAGCCGTACTCACCCTAATCGATACAGCCGCAGGATTCTCCATGCCGCCATTGCAGTTAATCTGGGTCGGTGCGATCGCAACCCCAATTGTGGCTTTCCCACTAGTTCTAGAACCTACCCATGAAAGTCTTTTAACTCAACCAGCACATCGTTTTCAAACCATGTTGCGACCAAGTAATTACCTGCGTATTTTGCTAGCAGTCACGGCGACGATCACTGCTATTTCTGTAGTTTTCTGGCTCAAATATCAAGGTCAAGCCGCGATGTTTTCCCAAGCGCGATCGATGGCTTTTGTGACCCTTGGTTTTAGCCAAATTTTCCACGCAAGTGCGATCGCCCGTTATAGTATATTCAGCAACTTGCCGCTGATACTTGGCATAACTTTTATAGCGCTCTGTCAAATCGCCTTTGTGCAAGTCCCTTGGTTTGGTGATCTGATGGCAACAGTTCCCTTAAACGCGGTTGAATGGGCGATCGCAATTCTCAGCGCCACGGCAGTATTTTGGGTGCAAGAGCTAATCAAAACGAGCTAAAAATAAATGACGTGTTTTCGAGGTTTTAGGGAGGTAC
>JAYUSC010000688.1:0-2631 GCA_043755885.1 Pseudanabaena sp.
CGGCGGCAATCCTCATCGTCGAATGAGCGGTATCGACCTGACGGGATGTAAGCGCGGCAATTCATCGCCATCCCCTCGGAATAATTTTGACCAACGCTCAAAGCATGAAGAGGGGATGGCGATGAATTGCCAATAGTGCAAAAATCTTGTACTATTGGAACAGACAAACAAATCCTTTCGAGGTTTCCCTGTTGTCCACGGCGGGAGGGCATCCCGTGGTTAAAGCACAGCGAGTTTCCGAAAGCAATAGCTGGAGTAGCTGTGAAGCCCGTATTGTATCCGTTTACAGGATCAATAACGGGAGTTGTCACGTAATACAAGTATTAATAGTTTGGTCAAAACAAAAGTTATTGAATGTTATAGCTCACAAGGATATGAGGTTATCCACCAACCTAATATCCAGCAGCTTCCGTTCGATTTAAATGGATATAGCCCCAATTTACTGGTGAAAGTATCCGAAAATCAGGGGTTTATTGTTGAGGTAAAAGATGTGGCGACAAATTTGCCAGTTTCTCACTATCGAGAGCTTGCCAAGCTTGTCGCTGAGCATAGTGGCTGGCGATTTTTGCTGATCACTGGAGAAGATGCTACGCCGATCGCAGAAGAAGATATCGCTGACCATAAACTTACGCGATCGCAAATCTTGCATCGCAAAGAACGAATCGCCAAATTAATCTCAATTGGTGAGCATGAGGCAGCCTTTCTATCGCTGTGGATATTCGCAGAAGTGTTGATGCGAAGACATGCGCGACAAGTATTAATCCCGATTGACCGCTTGCCAACTACTTTAATGATTGAGCATCTTCATACTCAGTCTGAGATGTCGCACGATCAGTTTGATCGTGCGATCGCTTTGAACGAAATTAGAAATCGGGTCGCTCATGGATTTCCTGTGAAGTCAATCAATCTCAATAATGCGATCGAAAAAATTTTGAATTTAGTGGACGAGTTTATCTCCATGCAAAAATAAAGAAAATGGCGTGCTTTGCACGCCATTTTCTTTAGTCATTGGCAAGTCCTTGCTGGCGGGCTACAGCCTCAACTGCGGCAGCAACAGCATGGGAAACGCGGGGATCGAATACAGAAGGAATAATAAAATCAGGTGCAAGATCACTGCTACTGACCAAAGATGCGATCGCTTGAGCCGCACCCAAATTCATTTGGGTCGTGATTTTATGAACTCTTGCATCGAGCGCACCACGAAAGATTCCAGGGAACGCTAAGACATTATTGATTTGGTTGGCATAGTCACTGCGACCCGTGGCGATCACCGCGACATCATTTTCCACAAGTTCAGGTTGAATTTCGGGATTTGGATTTGCCATCGCAAACACAATCGGTGCAGATCCCATGCTGCGTACCATTTCAGGCGTGAGCGCACCCTTGACACTCAGACCAATAAACATATCGGCTCCCTTGATTACATCGGCAAGAGATCCAGACATATCACTGGCAAATTCTAGCTTTTCGGCACTGAGGTCGGGGCGGTCTTTATTAATGCAGCCTTGGGAATCGCACATCGTAATCTGCTTCACACCTGCTTCACGGAGCAGTCTTGCCACCGCGATGCCCGAAGCGCCAGCACCATTCATCACGATTCGCACAGTATCAATTGGTTTGCTGACAACTTTGAGCGCATTGATAGTTGCGGCTACGACCACAACGGCTGTGCCATGTTGGTCATCGTGATAAACAGGAATATCTAATTCTTCTTTGAGTCGTCTTTCGATTTCAAAGCAGCGTGGGGCGCTAATATCTTCGAGGTTAATGCCACCAAATGCTGGAGAAATGCGTTTGACAGTTTCCACGATTTCATCGACATCTTTTGTATTCAGACAAATTGGGAACGCATCTAGTCCCGCAAATTGCTTGAAGAGCATCGCTTTGCCTTCCATCACAGGCATAGCGGCTTCAGGACCAATATCACCAAGTCCCAAAACAGCCGTGCCGTCGGTAACTACGGCGATCGTGTTGCATTTGATCGTGTAGTCATAAACCTTGCGCTTGTCTTCTGCGATCGCCATACAGACGCGCCCTACCCCAGGAGTATAGACCATCGCGAGGTCGTCTTGTCCTTTGACGGCAACCTTGGCTTCGAGATGGATTTTGCCGCCTTTATGGACTTGGAAAGTGCGATCGTAAACATCAAGTACGCGAATTTCGGGGACTGCTTTGACAACGGCAATCAATTTGTCCATATGCTCGGCGCTATAAGCGTTTACCGTGATATCACGCACCGAAATTTTGCGAGTCTGTTGGATTAGGTCAATCTGTCCGAGATTCCCTCCCGCTTCAGCTAGAACGCCAATGACTGAAGATAGCATTCCTGCGCGGTTGAGGAGTTGTACGCGGATGGTTAAGCTAAAGCTGGGATTAGGTGTTAGTTGTTGCATCGTGAGAAGTAATTAATTGCATAGAGTCAGACTTAGCCTGACTCTATGCAATGTTACCTGATTATTTGTTGATGTTGCGTTACAAATCACACGATTTCACGAAGGCAACAGAGTCCCGTTGAGACTCTGTTGCCTTCGTGAACTAGACAGTTCCACAGCGACTAACGCCGATGGTGAGATCGGGAAATCTAGTCCTAAGTAGCTAGGCATAATAAAACCCAGAACCCAAAGAAGCTGG
>JAYUSC010000689.1:0-2630 GCA_043755885.1 Pseudanabaena sp.
AGCGACCAGTCACGAGTACTCACACCGAGCAGGAAAAAGACCGATAAAAATATAATCTGATAATCGCGAGCATCTTTGAAAGGTGGGATGCTAAAGCCGAAAAATCTGGAAAGCGATCGCGGCATCGCCAAGGGAAACTTCAATGACTGCATAGCTTTCTGACCAACAATAAAGTTTGCATCAGTATAAGCTTATAGATTTTAAAAATATCGTCTGTTGCATTTTTTGTAACGATCACTAATTAGCGATCGCTAAAAACGTCCGTCCCAAATCGCCACTTCCCAAAAGCTTAACCGAGAGGATTAAGGCAATAGATCATGGATAGGATAGCTATAAAAATGCTTTACATCCTATCCATAAAGTGTCATAGAATAAGGCTTTAGTTCCGCACTATCAGATTATTCGCAATTACCCTCAAGTCACTCAAAACTGCGATCGCATGTTCTCTCATCTAAAAACCAATTGCGGTCGCACACATTGACTATGATAAGCTTAAATAGAGCGATAAACGCTGAAGCATATGAAAATCCCGAATGCTGATCGTGCAGTCATTGAGCCGTCAAAGCTAACTGAATATCTACTCAATAGTGAGCATAAGCGCGGTGGCCCAAAGGCTAAATTGTTGATTCATTAATGTATTTATGCTGGGGATATTGGAACTGTGGTAGAACGACATGATGTAATTGGTTTGGAAACTGGTTATAGTGTGGAGTTTTTCGATATGCTTGGTAATACGGTTTCAGTTGTCACTTTGCCGATGAGTTATTTCCGTTTGCCAACTCGTGCGGTATAGACCTGCAATAAGGCTAATGGCTAGTGCTGCATAAATCAATCGCCCATTTTCCATATCAAACAGCGATCGCAACTCACCATCCATAAATGCGATCGCGTATTTCCCTAAATATCAAACAGTGAAAATTATTTTAATAATGCTCGAAATCCTGCTTGATTGAAATGCTCGTCAGCAGTTAGGGCTTCGGTAATTGAGAGACTTTGCATGACGATGAATGATATACAATCAACTAGTCCCCATTCTTTGTCTTGGCGGCTTCTGAATAATTGAAATGCTGCTTCATATAGTTCATTTGTTAGAGGAACTATTTTAACGTTTGGATCTGATTCTAGTGATTCAAGAAGTTGGATTGCAGCGGCTCTATATTTTTGTTTGGAAAGTGCATTTCCAATTTCTAGTAGAATTGCTTGAGCGGTCACTAGGCATATATTTTGAGATTCAATCTGTTCAGCTAGTTCCACTGCTTTTGCATGGTTTTGATCTGTAATTGCGGATAGTGCGATCGCAAAGGATGTATCTAAAAAAAATTCACGCATTATCTGAGATGTTTTCCCAATAAAGGTATTGATCGATGTTTTCTGACCAGTCGGGTTTGCCTTGTAAGTTTAAAGATTTGGCAGTTTGTAAGAATGATTTTTTGGGTGGTTTTGCATCAGGTAAAAGACTTTCAACAATAATCCTTACTCTTGTGCCTGATTTGATGTTTAGGGGTACTTCAGGAACAAGGGTTACGCCATCGAACAGAGCGTCTAAGGTTTGAATCATAATTTTTTGCTTATGCTGCTTTGCTGACATTATATCTTTATTTACAGAGCGATCGCACAACACCCGATCGCCTAAATCTCCACATCAAACAGCGATCGCAACTCACCCCCCATAAATGCGATCGCATATTTCTACATCAAACTGCGATCGCCTTTTCTACATCTCGCCCCAGATATCCAATAAGTACTTTAGACTCGGTAAATGATTAGTCGATCTACACCGTTCTATTAGCGCTTCTAAATACTCTTTTTCTGTGATTATTGTTGGATTACTCTGGATATAACGCAAACCGAATTCTTCCAAATATTCTTTTAAATAAGCTTTGTGAAATTTTGCTTTTGTACGATGGTAATGATTAGGGGGATGATCGAGCATTAATTCTGGATCGCTAATCAAGACGTTGTAATGAGTTTGAAAATCTGAGAATTTTTTGCGTTTCTTAGGCTGATTTTGTGTTGAAATCTCGGCATTACCTAAGAACCAAGTCTCGACACAGCAATTTTGAATGATGATGTGAAATTTTGTTGATTGGCTTGGTTCAATCCCTACTTTAATTTTTAGGCTCTCAAGTCTAGCGTTAATTTCATCAAAGCGAGTTTGGTATGTATCCTCTTCTGCATCTAGACAAATAAAGAAGTGGTCTATGTTGTTGTAATTTTTGATGTCATTTAAGCAAGCTTCTAGAGGAGAAATACTTCCATAGATTTTTGAGGCGCTAAATATGCTGGGATAGCCATTACCTCTGATAATGCGATATGAGTTTGTTATTGCGTCTTCAGGTTTGGCTGCAAAATTGAGATGGGGAAACAAATGGGATATCCATGCTCTGTATGTCCGATCTTCTGTAATTGCTCCTTCAACTAAGAACAAAAGATTCACGCTGTTTCACCGTCATATTCAAGTAAGTTAATTAGTTGCGTGAACTTGTCTAAGCTAGATGCTGTATCAAGTTCAGGAATATCTGTAGCTTTTTTAGCTCTTATTGTGCCGTTAGTCCTGCTCACTAATTGCCAAGTTTCCCAAGGGATATTATTGATGATATAAGGATGATGACTAGTCAGAATAAATTGTA
>JAYUSC010000690.1:0-6104 GCA_043755885.1 Pseudanabaena sp.
CTGCTTCATAGCAACTGCCTCCACGCCCGAAGCGTTTTTCGGTCTTATGTTCGCTCCACAGACTTTAGGTTTTACCTTCCCGCAAGCCCTGCGGTACGCGTTGAGTCTACCACTAAAAGACTAAAGGGAATAAATTCCCTCGCTCGTTTACCTCTCAGGTCTGAAGACGCTGAGTTTCCCACTTACCGTATTATTTTTATGATTTTAACCTTCAGAAGACTTTGAATTAACAAATACGCCAGACCCAAAGTCACTACCATAACCCTCTTCACCATGAATAGGTAAGTCGATACCTTGTTCTTCGACTGAAGGAGAGACTCTCAAGTCCATGAATAGTTTTAAGACTTGCAAAATGATGAATGTGGCTACGCCTGCAAACACATAAGTAAAAGCAACACCCTCAAACTGCTTCCAAATTAGGATAGGATTGCCGTCCAAAAGCCCAAGGTTATCTTTTCCGCCAAGTGCAACTTTGGTTGCAAATACGCCCGTTAGCATTGCGCCAACAGTTCCACCAACACCATGAACCGAGAAGGTATCTAGGGAATCATCAAATTTGAATTTCGCACGCAGGCTCACAGCGATAAAACAACAGACTGCGGTGATTGAGCCAATCAAAATCGCTCCAATTGGTGTCACAAAACCTGCCGCAGGAGTGATGCCGACAAGTCCTGCTAAGAAGCCGCTCGCAATACCAACCGCAGTTGGCTTACCACGTAGTACCCATTCAATCAATAGCCAAGTTAAACCACCAGAAGAGGTTGAGACAGTAGTCGCGACAAAGGCAAGCGCCGCTTGCGGACCAGCAGATAAAGCGCTACCCGCATTAAATCCAAACCAGCCAAACCACAGAAGCCCAATTCCTAAAAGAACATATGGCACATTGTGGGGCGTATGTGGTCTAGTCGCAAAATCTTTACGAGATCCAATCACCAAAACAGCCACAACAGCGGCGACACCAGAACTGATGTGAACAACTGTCCCCCCAGCAAAGTCTAAAGCACCAAGTTCTTGTAAAAAGCCACGTCCCCATACCATATGGGCAAGAGGAGAGTAAACCAAGCTAGACCAAAGCAAAATGAACCAGAAATAAGCCTTGAAGCTCATCCGCTCAACGATCGCACCTGAAATCAGCGCAGGAGTGATGATCGCGAACATCATCTGGTAAACCATGTATACCGCGTGGGGAATCGTACCTGCATAACCAACAGGATCAGGTGCATCAAACTTGACTCCATTGAGGAATACCCAATCAAGCCCACCAATAAACTTCTCTATCCCCTGTCCAAAAGTACCCTTAGCTACGTCAGCAGTTACATCAAAGGCTAGGCTATAGCCCCAGAGTACCCAAGTGACTCCGACTACAGCCATGAGCAGTAAGCTCATCATCATCGTGTTTAATACATTGCGGGTGCGGACTAAGCCGCCATAGAAAAATGCTAACCCTGGAGTCATCAATAAGACGAGAGCAGCAGCTACCAGCATAAATGCGGTATCACCAGCAACAATTGGTGAAGGTTTAAGTAATTTATCAAGTCCGGCCTTCTCCTCTTTGGTTAAAGTTACAACATCAGTTGCAGGGGCTGCTGTCGGAGCAGGAGCCACACTGGGACTAGGTGAAGCAGTAGCGGGACTAACAACTGACGGAGCAGTTGTTTCGGTCGGGCTAGCTGTTGGAGAAGGCGAAGTAGTTGCTTGGGCAAAAGTTTGGCCTGTAAAAGGAAAACTAATTAACCACAAAACTAGTAACGAACTTAGGAGGAATTTTTTGATCACAGACTCAATCCTTTCACAAAGTTTTCTTGTTATAATAAGGCTACATGAGATGCATAAACGTCGATCCAAAAATAGCGTCTCATTCATTGAAAGACCGAGAAATTATGGCGCTCAGACACTCATTTTAATACTTACCATACAGAAGTTATTCATAGATGATTTCATCAACTTATACAGTATCAATTTGTATTACAAGCTACATTCATCAATATGAAAGATGGAAAACATGACGATCCCCATTGAGTTTAGAGAATTAAATTTGATAAATTTCATGATTGTTCAGTCAATACCAATTTAACCCTCAGAAATAAAATGCGGAGCAAAGCTCCGTATTTTATTTGAGCATCATGATATTTGCCAGTAAGTATCTAGGTGCAATTAAATATAAAACCCAAAGAAGCTGGTTCGCCCGCGCAGCGGGCGAATCAGCTTCTTTGGCTGCTGGGTTTTATTATGCCTAGCTATTTAGTTAATCGCGATCGCAATTAACTACTGGCTGCCAAACTGGAGCTTAGCCAGCTTTTGCTAATTTGATCACAAGCTTAAAAGCTCCTGTGCTAGAGTTGGTGTACTTTTAGATTCCTCACACACTCACTTTTCAGGAAGTTGACATGGCAAAAGGCGGATTTGTACTTGGTACAACAGCAGCATTGGCTGCGGCTGTGGCAGTTGTTGGTTTTCAGCTAGCAAACCCTAGCATCGCCGCATTTCGGGATAGCCCCAAAGAAATAGTTGACGAAGCTTGGCAGCTGATCAATCGTGAATATGTTGATGGGGCTTTCAACAAAGTTGACTGGCGGCAAGTCAGACGGCAATATGTCGAAAATCGTGATTATGCTTCTAAGGCTGAAGCCTACCGCTCAGTTCGAGAAATGCTAAAACTGCTCGATGATCCATATACGCGCTTTATGGACCCTGAGCAGTTTAAGAGTATGCAAATTGATACTTCGGGGGAACTCACAGGGGTTGGTATTCAGCTCGGCATGGATGATACAACCAAGCAATTAACGGTTGTGGCTCCCATTGAAGACTCACCTGCATCTCGTGCTGGCGTTTTGACGAAAGATATTATTACTGCGATCGCAAATAAATCTACTGACGGCATGGATATCAACCAAGCCGTGGCTCTAATCCGTGGACCTGCTGGGACAAAGGTTAAATTGGGAATCAAGCGTGGCGATAAGCAATTTGACATTGAGCTAGAACGCGCCAAGATTGAGATCCATCCAGTCAAAGCCGAGCTTCGGGATACTAGTATTGGCAAGGTTGGCTATATCAGCTTGCGGCAGTTTAATGCCAATGCCGCCAGCGACATGCGGAAAGCGATCCAAGACCATGTAAGCAAAGGCGCAGTTGGATTCGTCTTAGATTTGCGATCAAACCCTGGTGGATTGCTATATTCCAGCGCCGAAATTGCGCGGATGTGGCTCGATAATGCCACTATTGTTTCCACAATTGACCGTAAGGGTGAAAGCGAACGCCTAACCGCGAATCGTCAAGCTCTCACCAATAAGCCCCTTGTGGTGTTGGTTGATGGTGGCTCGGCAAGTGCGAGTGAGATCTTATCTGGTGCTTTGCAAGATAACAAACGCGCTCTGATTGTCGGGACAAAAACTTTTGGTAAGGGTTTAGTCCAGTCAGTGCATTCCCTAAGCGATGGTTCGGGCATGGCGGTCACGATCGCCAAGTACTACACACCTAGCGGTCGCGATATCAACCATTTGGGCATTATTCCTGATCGTGTAATTGAGCTAACCAAAGAAGATCTCGAAAAGCTGAATAAAAACCGTGATCTAGTTGGCACAATCTCTGACCCACAGTTTGCGAAGGCGATCGATATTTTATCGGGCGAACTTAAAAGTGTAAGCTCACGCTAAACACGATATTGCCAAAATTCACAAAAAAAGGCGAACTTTGTTCGCCTTTTTTATTAGGTATCCATATGACGTGTGAGTAATGCTTCCATTGTGCTTTCGAGATTTTGTCCTGCCATAAGCCCACTAGCCAAGGAGTAAATGTTATGATCTCGACGGTAAAGCGTCTGAAAACCTGTCCGCATTTTTTTGTCACCCATTACCCAGTAACGTTGAACAATGGAATCGGGACCAATTATCCCCTCTCCCTCAACTTTACCGAGAGAACTATCGTCAACAACAAAGGTAAAACGGCGCTCGTCTGTGTCAATTCGACCTTTGTAAGCCATAGTCAATTCTTCGCGATCGCTATTGGGAAAAGTCAGCTTGGTGACCATCGTGAACCAAAAGTTATCCCTTGACCAACCGACCAAAGTTCTGCCCTTGACTTGAATTGGCATGGAATCCCCATCTATCCAATTGCCTTCGAGAGTCCATTTTCCAGGTTGTACTAGAAAGGTATGCGCCACAATTTTTGCTACTCTGTTTTGTTTCTCTGTGGATTCAGACTTAATTATACCAACAGCAAGGTCAGCGCAAAGCACTGACCTTGCTCAATTTACTAAACCCGATCGCAGAGCGACAACTGCTGCTTGAACGCGATCGTCAACGGATAACTTGTTCATGATCCCCCGCACATGGGTTTTGATCGTGTTGGGGCTAAGGTAGAGTACCTTGGCAATTTCGGGATTACTTTTGCCTTCAACAATTAATTTCAGCACCTCTAATTCTCGTTGCGATAGGTGTGAAGTATTTGTAGGTTGCGTTGGCGGCTTGAGATGATCCATTACTTTGCGAGCAACTTGAGGATCGAGATAAGTCGCGCCATCCATAGCGGCGGTAAAAGCTGCTAAAAGACTCTCGGTAGATGTACCTTTGACACAGTAGGCATCGGCTCCACTTGATAGCGCTGCGATAATTTCTGTATCATCGGTATGAGAGCTAAGCATCACAATATGAACATTAGGTGAAGCCGCTTTGATCTTTTGGGTTGCCGAAATTCCATCTAGCCTTGGTAATCCAATATCCATGACAATAATATCAGGACGTAATTCCTGAGCCATTTTCACGCCGATATAGCCATCTTCTGCGATGCCAATGATCGTGATATTGGGCTGTTGAGAGAGAGATTGCTCTAGTCCAAGTTGGATCAGTGGATCGTCTTCAACAATCAGGACTTTCAAAGGTTTCGGCGCGGTGGCAACAGTCATAATTCTAAATTTCTCTAAATTTAGTTTGCATTGACTTGATTATATAGTAAAAGGAGAAGTAGGCGCTTTCCGCCTACTTCTCCTTATCGGGATGATTGCGATAATTTTAGATTAACAAGGAACATAGAATGAGTGATATCAATTTGGAGAAAATCGATCAACTAATTACTGAAGGATATATCACCAAACGTCCTCATTCTAGCGGTGATTTGTTTATTTACAACTACACGGCAAAGGCTCAGTACGATCGCTTATGGACTCCTGAAACCATCCAATGTCGCGGTTTAATCCTTGATTGTGACGGTGCGATCGCAGCTCGACCTTTAGCAAAATTTTTTAATCTCCAAGAACACAAAGAAGCGATTCCTTCAGAGACTTTTGATGTTTATGAGAAGCTTGATGGTTCTTTAGGAATTTTGTATTGGTATCAAGATCAACCCTATATCGCTTCTAGAGGCAGCTTTAACTCTGATCAAGCAATTAAAGCCAATCAAATCTTGATGTCAATTTATCCCGAAGCAATTCCATTGCTAGATCGATCGCTAACCTATTTGTTTGAGATTATCTATCCTACTAATCGCATTGTGGTTGATTATGGAAGTTTGGAAGGTTTGATCTTATTAGCGGTAATTGAAACTGAGTCAGGAAAAGAACATCAAATTGAGTCGTTTACACATTTGGGATTTGCGATCGCCAAAAAATATGATGGACTAAAAGATTTAGCGGCGATTAGCAATCTCAATGAGCAGAACCAAGAGGGCTTTGTCATCCGCTTTGCGAATGGATTGCGGCTTAAATATAAGTTTGCTGATTATGTGAAATTGCATCGTGTCCTCACTCAAGTTACGAGCAAAGTGATTTGGGAAATGTTGCGTGATCAAACTCCCTTTGAGGATGTTTTAGAGCGGGTTCCCGATGAGTTTTACAATTGGGTCAAAGAAACTAAGGCGAATCTGATTGCTCAATACCAAGAAATTGAAGATACTGCCAAGGCTGACTTTGAGCGGATTGTGGCTGTTGTTGATCGTTGCGATCGCAAAGAAATGGCAAAACATATCTTGACTTGCCGAAATCACACGATTTTATTCTCTCTTCTAGATGAGAAAGATTACAGTGACTATATTTGGCGCAGTATTAAACCTGCTCACGAGAAACCTTTTATGGATAATGACGAGACCTAAAATGGTGGCGGCGGGCTTAGCCC
>JAYUSC010000691.1:0-15220 GCA_043755885.1 Pseudanabaena sp.
AATGACTTTCAAGAGGTCAGGGATACTAGGGATACTAAAAGTGGTCTCCCAAACGAAGGTCTGAGAGTTGGCGATCGCGTCATTATCAAAGCTGGCGGACTCGCTGGCAAAATTGGCATAGTCGAGCAACTTGTTTCTGTGAGCTTTCGTGGCTCCCAAATCCCTAATGCAGTTGTCAACACAGACGGACGGCTTTCGACTGTCCCGATCGCACATCTGGAGGTTACGAAATGAGTGAGCTTAAGGAAATAGCAGCCATAATTCTTAAGCATCTCTCAGATGCTTTACTCAGTGCGGCTCACGAGCTACAAACCTCCAAAAATACCGATCCCATTATCGCAAGCTTAAAAACCAAATTCGTAAGCTTAAAAGTAGGTGTACATGTGGTATTTGAAGCGCCAAACGGAAAAAGATATGGTGCTACTGTCGATAAAATCGACGGTGACTCGATCGAAGTTTCCAACGATATAATCGGTAAAAGCTGGACAGTGAAACAATCTGACATCATCAACATCAGCGACGGCGATTTCTTTTACAAGTAGCAAGCTTACGAATTTAGTAAGCTTGCGTAAATAGCCATTATCGATAGCTCGGCAATTTCGTAAGCTACCTGTTTGGATCTAAGCCAAGTATCTGTTTATCGGTGATTTCCCTGGCCGATGATGGCGGATGACTAGGAAAATAAGCTAGATATAGCCCCTCTTTCGGGACACCCGACACTCTCATTATTATGGGTAGCATTGCTCCATCAAGCATCACCATAACCCGATCACCTTTCTTATAAATCTCCCTCTTTGTAAATGTATGAGGCCCCAAGCTTACGAATTTGGGTTTTTCGTCAGCTTGCGATAATGGCGAAATGGAGTTTAGCTTATTAATTTCTGAAGCCGTTGTCAGGAGGGCATCTGAGAGGTTTTTTAATAAAATCACGGCTAATTTCGTAAGCTCACTCATTTCACACGCTCCAAGTGAGCTATCGGGATTGACGGAGATATAGCAAACGCGGGATTGACGACAATAGCTTCAAAGCTGTTCCCTAATTTGCCCAGATCGACAGGAATAAGCCGATCAATTGTGCCAACTTTGCCCGACAAACTACCCGCTTTGATGCAAACTCGATCGCCAACTTTTAGGGCTTTTGATTCAACAGATCGGGCTTTGTTCAATCCTGTTGAATTGCTTGTTGAATCCGAAAACGCTTGCTGTGTAAGCGGTTGAGCTTCCAATTCAACAGATTGGCACATAGGGCTTTTTTCGGTGGTAGCAGGCGCAATATTTTCTACCTGCGTATCTGTAGAATTAAAAATATTGTTTTTTGTTGAATTGGAGCCTGTATCGTTTACGGTGTCAGGTTTTTGTGAATTCAACAAGCAATTCAACTGTTGAATCTGTTGAATTGCACGTATATAGACAGCATTTTGTCGTGTGCCTTGTTTGACAAGCATTCCACGCTGTACGAGGCGGGTTACGACTGTATAGGCGGATTTCGCAGGTATCGAAGTATTTTCTGCGACTTGTTGAATTGAGGCTGATCCAACTTTGTCTAAGAATGCTAATGCCTGTGCCTCTTGGCTTTCAGAGCAATTTGGTGTCCAATTTGATAGGCATTTCCAGCTTAGAGTGTTGGCATCTAGGACTACTAATAGGTCTTGTTTTCCGTAGCTGCCATTTTCGGCAATGAGTCGCCACTCGTTGCGACGGGTTTCGGTGTTGGCAACTTCAGCAAGGACGATCGCACCGCGCGATTCGGATCTGATTACTCCAGAGCCGCGCATGGTATCGAATACGTCAACTTCGCCTAAGGATTGGACGTTAAGTTTTTTTGTGTGATGTACCAAGATCACTGCCATGTTGAGGCGCTTTGCAGCTTGTTTTAATGGCTTGAGCAAGTTGGCGACTTTGCTAGAATTCTCGTCTGTATCGTCAGAGCGGACGCTGGTCAGGGTGTCGATTACCAACAATCTAGGCTGAATTTCTTCGCAAACTTCTAGCAATTTATCCCACTCGCTCAGGTTGAATTCGGTTAGCCAATGTACTGGGATATTTGCATCCCATCCCTGAGCTAATACCCGTTCTTTGAGCTTGCTGTCGCCATCTTCGCAGTTGACGTAGATTACATCGCCTTGCTGTGTTGGTCTGCCTAGAAATTCTTTGCCACTTGCGACGGCTTCGACTAAGCCAAGTGAAAGTAATGATTTACCAGCGCGTGGCGGTGCGGCAATAATTTGTAATTCGTTGCTGGTGATTAGGTCATGTACGAGAAATTCTACAAAGTCAGGTGCGCGGTCTAGCAATTCTTGAGTATTAATTAGCCGATCGCGTACATCGTTTTTGGTTTTGTTCAAGGCGATCGCCTCGGTCGTCGCCTTGATGAATTGGTCAAGAGTGAATGCATCTTTCAATGCGTCGCTTACGTCGTAGCCAGATTTATAATTTTCTGGGTGTGGTACGGTGCAAATTTTGGCGCGACCGCCTAATTTTGCCTGCAACTTTATTGCACCATCGGGACCAGGTTGTTTCCCTTTGGAATCTTTGTGGTCTAGGTCGTACCAGATGTAGATTTTTTCGTACTGGTCAAGTTCGGACAAATCGTTGGGAATGTTGCCAGCGCCTGTGGTGGATGTGCAGATATCAAATTTTAAATCTGGTTGATTTGCCATCATGATCGCATCCCATTCACCTTCACAAATCCAAAGTTCTTTGCTGTCTGTTTTGAGGGTAAACCACCATCTAGCGCTAAGTCCGTAGTCTTGAATTAGGCGGGCTTCAAGTCGATCGATGCTTTCCATCCATGGTGCAACAAAGTATTTCTGTAAATAGCCTTGCTCGTATTGGTATGGGACGGTAATGCATGGCAAAAGTTTTTTGTTGATGACCGCTTTGCCGTCGTATTGGGTGATAGTCCTTTTGGTCACTCCGATCTGATGAAGGATGATCATTTCGTCGGTAATGCCTCGATCGTTTAGCCATGTTTTGGCTAGTTTGCTCTCCTTGATTAGTTTTGATGTGTTGCCCTCGATGGCTGATTTTGGATGGTATTTTGGCTCTTTTCTTGGCTGTGCTAGTGCTGTTGGTACGATGCGATCGCCTGATGTTTCGCCTTTTGGCTGTCCAATCGCATGGCGAATATCGTCGGTGGAACAGCCTCGATGGCATTTGTAAGCGCCGTCGGTATTGGGAATTAGCGATAAATTCTTGTTTGCTTTCCCGTCGGCTACACATACAGGGCATTGCGCTCTGCCTTTTTGATCGAATTCGATGTGATCTGTGATTTTAAACATGTATTTCTCTCAAAAAAAAATGGCGATCGCAATTTCACTCGTTTGTAAATTTGCGATCGCAGTTGGTTAAAAGTCGTCTTCGTAGTTGAAAAATTCGCCACGGTCAAAGGTCGGAATTTTGTCTAGTATTTCTAGGCAAAGTCTGATGTTCTCTTTCTTTTGCCAGTGGCTAGATTGGCTGTTTTTAATTGCTGTGAGGATCATCTTCACAGCCTTAATCTCTTGCTTGACATCAGTCTTCATCTCAGAGATACGTTCTCTTGCTTTGTTTCTTAGAGCAACCATTTCGCCAGTTTGTCGAATGGTTGTGTCAAGCAAACCATTAGCTTGCTGTTCAAGAGTGGCTATACGTTCTTGCTGCCGATTTTTTGTTGAGACTAGATCCTGTTCAAGGTGTTCAGCTTCTAGTCGGAGATCGGCTCCATTAATCTCGATTTCTTCCCAGCTAGGATCGTGCTTGGCGATCCTAGCTTCGGCTAGCGACTGAAGTGCTTCCCAAGATTTAACGCTGAAGCCATCAACATTAAATCCGATAAATTTATTGTGGCGATTTCTCAGAATATTGAAATAAATCATGCTGCAATTTCCTGTATTTCATAGCGGCGAATTAGTAGCATTGCGGCTCTACGCGCCGCCCCTCCTAGTCTGCCATCGCAAGGAATTGTGTCGATGATTCCTGCTTCTAGGGCGATCGCAGTGGCGCTTGCTTCGCGGGTGGTGTCCCACATTTGGAATTCTTCTACTGTCAGTCCTTCGCGGTTAGACAGTTTTGAGCCTGCTTGCTTAAATTGGATGTAGTGAAATTCAAAGTGCTGAGTCATTTAGGTTGCAATCTCCATAAGTTTGATTTCGATGCGATCGCAAAGCCCGCGAATCAATGCGATTTTCCCTGCATCCGAGAGGTCGTCTGGAGTTATTGGTTTGTCGATGATTAGGGGCGCTTCTTCGCTGTCAATATAGTGCCTGTCGTTCAGGGAGTTTGTCATGTCATTGAGTAGATCCGTTAGTTCGGGTAAATGCAGGTTGTCGATCGCAATGTCGGTTATCGGGTCTAAGATCAGTCCGTAGTAGCCAAGTGGTTGCATGGTATTAGTGTTCCGTATGTAGGATGAGCGGTGAATAGCCTTCTTCGATTAGGAATCCAAATAGGCGGCTTAGTGTCTTGTGCAGTGAATCAGGATCTGGTTTGTTGATTGCCCCTGATATTTCCATGTCACTTGTGCGGTAAGAAATTCGGTAGGGGCTTAGCCAGATGGTTGCTGTAAGATTGTTTGGTTGCATGTTTTTTGTTGATTGACTTGTAACGATGCCTAGCTTTACCACCTGATTTCAGATTTGCTAGAGGCTCTCTACGACTTCTCGGAAAGCGCTCATGCTGTTTGGGTTTGGGGTCTGTGGTTGCTAAGGCAAAAAAAAAAAAAAGAGATTGATTGCCTAGCCGTTAACTAGTAATCGATCTCTTCTTTTTTTAGTGAATTTAGAAATTTGCGATCGCCAAGGCAATGAAGGATCATCGCGTCGGTGAGCGCACTAATGTTTGTGGTCTTACGATGCTTAAATGCAAGTGATCTAAGCTTTTCGTCTGTTGATTCTTCAATGCTAATAGTTAGCTTTGCCTTGTTTGCAGTGAATGTCATAGCTGATTATTGATTAGTTTACTAGCTGATTTTTGACCAATAAACTAATCGTAAATCATACTAGTGGTAAAGTCAACTAGTCGGAAATAATAAAGTAAACTAGTGGTATATACGACTAGTGGTATTAGCCATGAAAGATGAACGAAAATCTAGAATCGCTGACCTTGTTATTAAAGCCCGTGGTGATATGAGCCAAAACAAATTTGCCGAGCTACTTGGTGTTGCCTCTGGTACTTTGCAGGGATGGGAAAATGGGAAATCAGAACCCAAGCTAGATCATCTGGAAACTATTGCTGCTAGCGCTGGCTATAAAATTGAAGACGTTGTAGCCTATATCGCTGGCGGAGACTTACCCAAGGCAGTATCAGAAGATTTCATCGTAAAGAGAATTAGATATATGCAGCCAAAACAAATCGCTATTGTCGGAAGGGCTGTGAGTGATAGATTGGTTGCGATCGCTGAGAGTGCAGGAAGGTAAATGACTTGGTTTCTAGCTTGGTTAATGATATTTGTGCTGTGGCTGCTTTTGCGCGAAAAACAGGTTCGGCAACAAACAACCGAAGAGATAGTGGAGAAATACAGGAATCTGGCTAACTCAAGAAAGACTGAGAGAAGTGGACAGCAAACCCGTCGAGAACCAAGGTCACAAAGGAAATCTGTTAACCGTACTGGCGTAGGCTCGGAAATTAAACGAGTCCAGCAAGTAGATCGACAGCAATCTTCAGAGTCATTGGAGAAGGAAAAAGAATTGTTATCCCTAATACGAGATCGCAAAACCTGCGAACGATTACTAAAAGGATTGAGAAGCCAATATCCCGACGAATCAAGGTTATGGATAGTCGAAAAGGCGATCTCAGATGTTGAACGCGATCGGCGCTAAAAAAAAAAGCCCCTTCAGAATGACCTGTAAGGGGCTTGAAACTAGCTCTAGGTATGTTTCCACCTTCATATTTTGGCAATAAATAAAGGCGATCGCAATATTGCGATCGCCTTTATGTTTCTAATACTTCTAGAAAATCTTTACCTTTGTCTGTAATCCACCATCTACTGCCCTGCGCTATCGTAAAACTCTTTCCTGTCTCATGATCGAAATGAAATTGCTGTGCCAAATCTACTAAATGTCTATTTTTTAAATCTTTCAGGCAAGAAAAGACGATATCAATTTCGCTGTAATCCTTGTAGCCAAGGCATTTAATTACATAGTGTATATGCTTTTCTGAACAAGACTTATTCGCCAGAATTCTCAATATTTGGCTATGAGTAGCGGTTAGTTTTTTTGCCATACAGAAATTATAAAGGCGATCGCAATATCTGCGATCGCCTTTATTTATTGCCTGTTTTCCAAGTCATAGAGCTTTGATTTCAATTGATTAATCTGCTCTCCGAGTAGCTCACAGGTTCCCTCTTCAAAAATGGAAACTCTAGAGCCTAAACCATTTACATCTTGATTGATCTTATCGAATCGCTTATCTATTGCGGAAAACTGGCTATTTAGCCAAGTAATAGATCCGCCGATTAAGGCGATGATCGCGATGAGTTCTGATGTACCAATATTCATAAGCTCCCCGTATAGCCTTCAACTTGCAACGAAATCTCATCAAACCATTTGGGCGGCGTAACCTTCAATCGATAGCTAGGTAACCATTCAGGAATAGGGAAAATGATCGGCTTGTTCACATCACAATAAATACGATTGCCGATCTGAACCTGTGGCGAATTTTCATCAACCAAAAGACAAGCATAAGCGCCCAAATTCCAAGTAGAGAGAGCATTTTGATTGTTAGCCGCAATCCTAAGAAATCGATGGTTTAGCGAGCTGGGTAGGGTGATAGGCGGTATGGGATTACCCATCACCGCCATAACCAAAGTGTCATACAGCCCTAGCCAATTAGCCTCATCAGCAAAATTGGCAGACATCTAAGACACACTCTTAACAGTCCAAGACACAGGCGTAGCGCCTTGACCAAGTTTTAGTGTGTCTCCTACTAAAGCGGTTCGCACATCCTCATACTTAGCCTCGCCAACAAGTAAGGGAACGATGCGAGTCTTTACAGTGTCCCCTGTTCCCTTCTCGCATTTTACTTTAAACTCTTTTACAAGCCCACTAGCAATCGCGAACTTCTTATTGAGTGGAATGACTTTGGCTCCAGACGCGACAGTATTGAACCCGCCAACCTTCGCCAAAACGCCCACAGCATAGAGATCGGGGTCAAGATTTAGCTTTAGAAAGGTAGTAGTTGCGCCTGTTACAGCAAAGTAAACAGGATTTCTTTTATCAGACATTGAGATGACCTCTTATTTTGATTCAATCAAGTATTTAGGTGAGAGAAGAGCCGGCAGAAATTAGCCGAAATTAACCGAGCTAATAGTCCAAGTAGTAGGAGTAGCAATTCCTAGCGTTACGGTCTTATCCTTTAAGGCGGCGCTTGCTGTGCCAGTTTTCTGGCGATCGCAAATCATCCTGATTTGTCTCACCTTCTCAAGGTCTCCAGTCCCCTTGCGAACTGTTACCCGTGCGATCGCAATTTGCCCTGTCTTACGGGCTGTCTTCTGAGTCATCGGAATGACTACCGCTGTGTCAGGCGGGGCGGTAAAACTAAGCCCTAGCCCCGCTACTACGTCAACGTCATAAATATCTTTATCCACTTGCAGGGCGGCAAAAACCCCCGTAGCAATCTCAACAAATGCAGGTGTCTTTTTATTGGTAGCCATAAATAAGCCTCTTTCGTGCTTGGTTGAAATGACCATATCACCACGGTTTTAGCCTGTCTAGTGACAGCCTAACGATCGGAAACCTATAGGTTTCCGATTTTGTGTTTGAATCGTAAATGATTAAAGCACACGCTCGATCAAAGTTTCAGTTCTGAAGCGCCCAAAGGTAACGTAAGCCTTCCTCAGATAGCAATCTGCGATAGGTCTTTGTTTAGGTAATTTTTCGCTAACTAGTAAAATATTTACTCTCTTAGTTAGGTCAAAGTTTTGTTCGCTGGTACTAGATTTTAGATTATCCCAATCTGGAACCTTATCTCTCACAGCGAGAACTTTAGTAATAACTTCTCTAGCTTCAGTTTCACTTCTTAAGCTAAGAACAAACTCGAATCCATTTTCTTTATCCCTGTAGCTGTATTTTATCCTTCCCTTATTTAAGATAAAGCTAGACGGAAAGGCTAGCTTTATCTCTCTCTTTAGCTCGTTTAAATCTGCGCGAGTGATCGTGCTGACAGTCTTATCGGTAATCCTGAAGCTAATCAAAGCCTCAGCCCTCCTACGCCTTGCAGCAATGGCCGTAGACTTCTTCTCTAGAAAAAATAAATGCACATGAGGTTTATCCCGAACCGTTACGGGGATATCGTCGTAATTCGGGAAAAGGATAGGACTATCATCATCCTTCATGAATTTAATCAATTCTCTTTTTAGCCACATCTCAGAGAAAGAATCATTATCCTCAATCAATACATCGTTTCGCATTAACCTACGCGGAGATGCTAGAGGAGTGATTTTGGTAGGATCGTATGGGACACCGTCAGCGGGTACATCAAATACATCGGAAAAGACTTCCCTCACTTCTCTATTATGAAGCTGTCTGAATGCGTTCTGTCTGCGCTCAAAGGGACTCGAATCCTGTAAATTCGTACCGTTATAGGGTACGTTATTTTTGACAATTATTTGACTCATGGTGTTGTTTCGGGTGGTCTTACAATGGTGAAATCAGCAATTTTAAATACGCTCTCTTCCCTCCTTCCTTCTGTTGCAGCTTGAGTTTTCCCATCTTCTCCTTTTACTGCATCGTCAAAAGCAGCTCTATTTGTTTTTAATTCATTAACAGACTGTTGAACACTTACAACGTTACCAGCGATAGAAGCTGTATTGCTTACACCTTGTTCTAAGGCTTCAAGTTTATTCTGAAAAGCATTAAATTTAGTCACATTTTGCGATTGACCTCTATAGGCATCTTCTCTTACCATACCGCTACTTCTAAGCGCGTTCATGAGAGTTCCGACTCTATTACTGGTAAGTTCCGCAACGGCCGTAGTGGAATCCACAATCGCTTGCACATTGCCTAATAGATTGATACCAGCTTGATAGACTCTATTGGCTTGTGTCCACGTAGCATTGAGCGCTGTATAGTTCTCAGTGCCGATAATGCCTTTTATAAGGTTCCCAAAACTCTTACCTAAGACAGCATTAACACCTTGAATAGCGCCGTCTTTATCCTCCATTTTTGCCTGCAAGTTAAAGACAGACAAGCCACTATCTAAGGCACTGCCAAGCGTTTCACCTATGCCACGCGACAGCATAGCGGCGTTATGAATCACCGTTATCATCGTCACATATTGCATCGCTTTATCGACAAGTGAATTATTGAAAAGTTTACCAACTAAATCAAAGATATCGGTAGCCTTAGCGACGATCGTCGCCAGTATTCCTTTTTGGATTTGCTGTTCCGCTCCAATCGCGCCTAATGTCGCGTTTTGTCCCACCTGATTTGCTGCTATTCCCTTAAGCGCAACGTCATTTGCGATCGCGTTCGCATCAAGTTTCCTTGCCAAAGGATCTTTAATCCGATCTTCCACTCCTTTCGTACAAGCAGGGTTTTGCAAAGATTCGCAGCTACCCTGCTTAGCGGCATTCTTAAGAGCGTCGGGCTGCGTATTAGAATTGATTAAAGAGGTAATCCCAATTAGCGCAGCAAGCTTGGCTATTATGTCGTTAGTCTGATTAGGTGGTTTATCTGGTTCTTGTGGTTTATCTGGCTTGAAGCCCGAAGGACTCGCTTTGCGAGAAGGAGGAGAAGGAGAAGGAGAAGGAGAAGGAGAAGGAGGAGATAAAGGCGGTGGACTGGGAGTGGGGGTGCGTGGTGGGTTTGGGCTGGGGCTGGGGCTGGGTGGATTCTTTAAAGCCGATGGTGCGGCTCCTACAGCAGCGGCGAAAGCTGGATTGAAATAAGGTGGCTTCGTTGCGGGTGGAGCAGATGGACTAGCGCTATTAGATAGGTATCCACCGACAGGCGGTTTATATCCCTCATTCGTAGGTGTCCTTTGAGGTTCAAGGCTGCCAGACGGGTCTGGAAACCCATCTTGTCTAGTGATTCTATCTACTTGGAAATTCGTATAAAAATTTGCATTCAAGCTGTACACACTCAATCCTACTGCGACACCACTAGCTGACATATCTCCAGTCGGACTATCAGGTGCTTCAAAAGGTGCTGGCGACGAAAAAGGTGCTGCCAACACAAATGCTTTTATCGATGGATTTCTAGCGCCCGTTGCCTTGATGGTGAATGAGATCCAGATTTCGTAAACCACACCACTGACACGCGGCGGTTCGGCAGGCGGATCTACGATCGCTCCTTTCCCGTTTCCAATCTTCGCAAGCAAATCATCACGCCACTTGTACCCACCAGCCCGCCCGATCGCATCATTGATCGCTAAAGCCCCGCCCACCACATTCAAAAACCCACCTGCGGGGATAGATAAAGGGGACAGCCCTTTACTCACAGGCGATCCCTTAGGCGGCATAGGTAATCCGATCGGGTTTTGGGAAAGCATCCCTTGTCCCAAAGGCGATAAGGGCGTAGGAGCTTTTGGATAAGGATACCCCATGGGTTTGTTTACTCCAATAAATAAATAAATAAATCAATTAAAAGCAGAATGGAAAAGAAGCTATGCCAGATAAGTAATACCCTACACGACTAGGATTTCACCGCCTAATTGAGAACGTCCGAACAGGTCTAGTTCGAGTACGCCTATGCCGTTGCCGGCGCGGACAAATTCAAACACATAAGATCCATAAGAGAGTTCACCTGTATTCACACCAAAGGACTGCTTAACGCCGTTAGCGTTTGTGGGTGAGAAAGTGCCTAATAGAGTGTTTAAATTATTACCACCATAGACATTGATGGTACTTACTTTGTACGAATCATTGCCGCTTCCACTCCCGATATTACCTTGTCCACTATAGAAATCAAATGAATCCATACGGATAGGGGAGGGAAAAGTAGCTAAGATCTTGACATTAGGAGTATCAGATAGCAATCCATTCGTCGAATAGTCTCCAGCATTCAAGGCGTTATTGTTGATGCTTCCCACAGTAGTTCCGTAAGCCAAGGCAACGGGTGTATGAAGGCTTGCCGTATAAGCCTTCATACTTGAGACAGGCTCAATGGAGAGCGGCTCGTAATTGTTCACGATCCTGTTTCTGAATTTAGAAATCCATAAACTAGCACCATCAAACATCAATTGGACAGAACTATAATTTTTAAGAACAATCCCTCTATCTGCCCCTGTAACGGTCTGCGTGTTTAGATTGCGTATAGACTGGGCTGTATTCTGTTCGACACGAGTATCGAAATCCCCCGAACTCACCTCAATTACATCACCGATCGCGGGCGACGCGGGTAAGGTGAACCGCAAACCAGCCACGGTAGCTAAATAGCTCTTGCCAGATTCCAGAATTTGATCGGAATTAATCAAGAGAGGACTTATAGAATTTGTACCGCTACTGGTCGGTAGATCCCTAGCTTCATGCGTATGTGATGTAGGCGCGAAAGCTGATGGTATGCCTTGTAACGTTGACCATGTCACAGGCTGCATACCCTCTAGAGACTCAAGAATGGTATTGATATTGCCAAAATACACAGTACTCTCTTCTTGAGAAGCTTCTAGAGCATCTACACGAACTGGCAAGCCTTCAATGATATCGGGCAAAATGTAATCGTTAGACATGGTACCAGTAGGTAATGTAGCGTGAGAGAGGGCTAACCCGTAACTCGTGTAGAATTCATCGGACGGAACGAATAAGAGGCAATCCGTTTTGGGCATTAGCAGCTTAAATACAATTTTCGCACGGGTTACTATGTAAGCGGCGCAATGCGAATCGAAATATTGATATATAGTCCCTAGTGATACGTTGAGCCTGTCTAGGTTTGCATCGATCTGCAAGCTGACAGAGAGTAAATCCGCATCAAATACTTCTTGGATCACTAGCTCTTCTTTTTGTGCTGCAATCGAGATCAGTGGAATAAATTGGAACATCATTACCTCCTTACGAGCCACTAAAGCGAGACGCGATCGGCACATTATTAAATGGGACAACCTGTGTCCAAGGCTGTTGCCCTGAGGTTTCCCATCCGCTTGCTAGACGAATTTGAGAGACACATTCGCATCGCTCCAATTTGTCTCGATCCGTGTAGAAATTTGTACGGCAAACAGATACTTTATCCTCGCCCTCTAAACGGATAATCTCTTCACCACCAGCATTCGCCTTGATAATCAAATCAGCCCAAAGCTTTAGAGCTTCGACGGTAGTAATAGCGCTGTCGCCTGTTGGTAATTGCGCGGTTGTGAATGCAGTCATAAAAAAATAGTCCTATAACGAGATTATAATTCTCATTATAGGACTTATTTGATATTTTGCGTAAGGATACGAAATCGGGCGATTTACGCAAGCTGAGTGAGCATTAGGTCAAGAGAAGTAGCCATTATCTTAAGCTTGACAATTTCGTAAGCTACCTTTTTGGATCGAGACCAAGTATTTGCCCATGGGTAATCTGCCTGCAAAATGATTTGTGTAGACGAGGATAACAAGCCATATATACCCCCTCTGCCAGTACCTTTGAGACTTTCATTTGTACTGGCAATTACCGCCATCATGCATGACCATTATCAGATCGCCAGTCCTATAGATGTCCCTTTGGGTAAATGTATGAGGTTCTGAGCTTACTAATTTGAGCTTTTCTTCAGCTTGCGATAATGGCGTGGGCGTGTCAAGCTTACGAAAATCCGCAGCTATTGACAGGAAAGCGTTTGAGAGGTGTTTCGCTATTATTTCAAGCGATTTCGTAAGCTCACTCATTTGACGCGCTCCAAATCTGCGATCGCAATTTCATTCGGCTGCACCCAACGTGGTGATGTTAATTTGGCTTTTGATTTCGTCAAGCTTTGGATCGTCGCAGTTTGTCCGATAAAAAAGCCTTTTGTTATTCTGACCCGATCGCCTTTTTTCAAAACCAATGAAATTCCCGTTTTAGGTGTCACTGGTGTCACTGCTACCCCTACACATGTGTCGCCGTCTTGATTAGAAGGCAGTGACACCTCTATATTTTTAGGTGTCACTTTTTTAGGTGTCACTGGAATTTTGTGATTTTCGTGATTATTGCATCGAGGTGTCACTGAGGTGTCACTTGAGGTGTCACTGTGCTGTATCCCTTTCTCTATATTATTTTCAATATAATCAGTGACACCAGTGACACCTAAAACCCAAAAAACCAGCCCGCTAGATTTTTTCTTGACCCAGCCAAGCGATCGCAAAACATCAGTGATTCTCATCTGTGAGTATTTATCTTGCTTGGCGAGTTCGATATTTAGTAAACGGCTGAGAATTTCTGCCGTAGTTACTTGGTTTCTCACTTCGCAATAATTAGCGATCGCATTAAACCACGGCTCCTCTTTTTGGTATTCCTTGTTCATTTCTTGGCGTAAAGCTTCTTCGGCAGGATTCAAAAACCACGCTTCTCTGTCTAAATAGCATTGAACTGCTGCACCCCAAATTGCCTCACGGTTTTCCTTGAGCTTTCGGAGATCGATTTTATGAGCGACTGGTACAACCCAAAAACGCCTGCTACCTGTTGAGTCATTAAGAAAATCATCTCGGTTGGTGCTGCCAACAATTACGCAATGTCGCGGGTATGTTTCGATATTTTTCCCCCATGGGCGGCGGTAGCTGTCGTGAGTACTGGTCAAAAATGCCTTGATTGAACTGGAATCCCTTTGAGAGAAAATTCGCTCAAGCTCTCCCCACTCCAATATCCAATGAGCAGAGAGTCGCATCTTTTCGTTTTGGTCGGTAACGTTGGAGCCTAGTCCATCGTCAAAAAAGTCACCAGCTAGTATTTTGAAAAACGACGATTTCCCCACACCCTGTCCACCTTGCAAAATTAGGGTTGTGTCAACCTTGCATCCTGGTCGCATAGCGCGAGCCACGGCTGAAATTAAGGTTTTTCTTACCATCACGTCGTAGATCGGGTCGGTTATACCCAGATAAGTACTGGCGATCGTGTCCAAAACCTCGGTCGATTTATGGGTTTCGTGGCATTTGTCTAGATAGGTTTTGAGTGGGTTGTATTCGTTTGCTACTGCCATTTTTGCCACGCAATCAATTACAAAATCTTTGCTTGAACAAATTCCATACTTGAGAAGGTCGAGATATAGGTAGTCTGGTGTGAGCTTTTCGCCGTCAAGTTCGACTTCCTTGGACATGGTGTTTAGCCTTAGTCGATGTCGCCACATCTTTTCGAGTCGATTATGTACGGCGGTTTTTGATGTGGTTTCTTTCTCTGATGAGTAGCTCTCGATCTGGGAAAGCCTTAATGTGCCGTCGCCATTGGTGTCGAATCTTTCCCACTCTTTTACTCGCTTGCTTTTGCTCTCAAGTGTGCCGTCGCAAAATGGGGAATAGTTTTTAAATCCCCATTGATACCACTCATAAAAAAGTTCTTCTCCGCATGGTCTTAGGCAACTTCCAACTTCAATGAAAAAATCAAAGTTGTGGCAAAGTCTAGGCGGCAATTTTGCCAGAATTTCTAATGCTCTATGCCCTATGTCAGCCCTGTCTAAAATTTCTAATGTGTCTAGATCGTGTTGCATTGTTTTTCATGGATGAAGATAAAAAAATTGCGATCGCAATTTCACTAAAAGTAAAGTTGCGATCGCAGTTGGTTAGTTAGGCTGCAATTTCCGATAGTTCATAGCGGCGAATTAGTAGCATTGCGGCGCGTAGCTCCGCCCGTTTTAGCCTGCCGTCGTCGGGAATTGTGTCGATAATTCCTGCTTCTAGCGCGATCGCAGTTCTGGCGGCTTCGCGAATGTCATTCCATCGCTTGAAGTCTTGCGGGTCAAGTTTTTCGGAGAGTTTGCGCCCTGCTTCTTTGTATTTGGCGTGGTGAAAGTCGAGAAGACTTAACGCATCTTTATAGGGCGGTGAGTGATAGATTGGTTGCGATCGCGGAGAGTGCAGGTAGATAGCAGAGTGCAAACAGCCATCATCGTCTTAATAATTTTTTTGCCGATCATCCTTGTATGGCTAACAGTAGTTTTGATATTAAAGATTACAAAAAGCACACGATAAGCGAAAAGCTCTCCGCTTTAGCGCTGAGATGTAAGCTAACGGCGGTTTCAACCGCCTTGTCTATGTTATATTATATTTCGTGGCAAGGGTAATCAACCACATAAAAAACCCAGTGCCTAGCGGTACAAAAAAGCTGAACCTTGACAATTAAATCTATGCGGTTCTACTGCATTGTTC
>JAYUSC010000692.1:0-6086 GCA_043755885.1 Pseudanabaena sp.
GCAAAGCGCCGCCTCATAATTTCTGGGTTAAGACTAACGACAGTCATACTTTAAGCTTTTTGAAATAATTTGATATTTCATAGCGAAGAGCAAAGATAACTAGTAAAATTTGAATCATCGCCTAATCGCCAAATTCACCCCAAGAGCATTGTGTAATGACGAAAGAGTTTGATTTTCTTCCCAATTTGCCAAAATCGGATCTTGACGATCGCACCTTTGAGGAATTGGTGAACGAGTGTCTGCTCAGAATTCCACGCTACTGTCCAGAATGGACAAATTACAACCCAAGTGACCCAGGGGTGACGCTGATCGAGCTATTTGCATGGCTAACCGATCAAATGTTGATGCGGTTTAACCAAGTGCCGCGCCGCAATTATGTTGCTTTTTTAGAATTGCTCGGTATTCGCCTACAGCCGCCCGCACCTGCCCAGACTGAAGTAACTTTTTATCTAAGTGCTTCTTTGCCAGAGCCATATACAATTCCTGCGGGGGTTGAGGTCGCTACGCTGCGGACAGAAGCTGAAGAGGCGATCATATTCAGTACCGATCAACCATTGGTGATTGGTGCTCCCAGAATTTTGAACCTGTTAGCTGCTCCTAGATCCGAAGAGAATCCTGAATTCCTGCGCGATCTACTTTTAGATGTATGGACAGAGGATCGTGATGAAGGATGGTCGGGACAGGAAATAGCCCTGTTTAGCGATCCGCCACAACCGAATAATTGCTTTTATGTGGTCTTTGATGGAGAGCAACCGATTAATGGCAATGTGATCGCCCTCAAGTTAAAGGGAGAGCCTGCCACAGCCACAGGGATTAACCCCAATAACCCGCCTCGGTTTTGGGAAGCATGGAACGGCGATGCATGGCAACCTGTACTCCAAAAAGAAAGTGACGATCGCACCAAGGGATTTAGTTTTAGTGAATTAGCTGATGAAGGCACAAATCCTTTGCAGGGAGCCGAGGTGATCTTTCATTTGCCACTCACTTGGGATGTGACCCAGTTTTCGACCTATCGAGGGCGGTGGGTACGCTGTAGCTACGTCGAGCCAACTCCTAATCAAGCAGGTTATAGTCGAGCGCCACATATTATCGGTATGAGCGCAAGGGCGATCGGCGGGACGGTCAAAGCGACTCAATGTCATGCGATCGCAAATGAAGTTGTGGGTGAGAGTAACGGCAAATCAGGACAAGTCTTTCAATTACTGCATCAGCCAGTATTGCCGCGCCAAGCTGATGAATACTTGCTAATCACCCCACCAGTGGGACTGCCACAAATATGGCATGAAGTTAATGATTTTTCTGAATCCACAGAAGATGATCTGCACTACATTATTGACTCCACTTCTGGAAATATTCAGTTTGGACCATTTGTGCAAACGCCCAATTATCAGAGCCAACATACATTGCAACGCTCACGCATTCAGGGTGAACCGATGCAGAGAGTTATGGCGGATGCGACCAAGGTGATCGCAAATAATACAAAGACTAGTGGTACTCAATATGGAGCCGTACCGCCTAAAGGCTCAATCATGCAAATGGTGAAATATCGCACAGGTGGCGGTTTTCGTGGCAATGTGCAACGCGGTAGTTTGCGAATATCTAAGAGTGCTATTCCCTATGTGGCAAGCTTAACTAACTATGTTTCGGCAACTAATGGCGTGGATGCTGAGTCCCTCGATGATGCGGCAGTCCGCGTCCCAAAAATGCTGCGAACTCGCGATCGCGCGATTACCCAGACGGATTTTGAATATCTGACCCTGATCGCAGGCGATGGTGCTGTGGCTCGTGTGATCTGTGCGCCAGCTAAGACCAAAGAAGATGCGGGAATTGTCAGATTACTAACTGTCCCAAAAGTCCGCACTGAAAGTATTGATCTCGGTCAAGGAATGACTCCCGATCAATTCATCTTGAATGCACCACTATGCGATCGCGTATTGACCTATCTTGATGAACGGAAGATGCTAGGTGTCCAAATTCAACTAGAGCAACCTGAATATGTGGGCGTATGTGTCCAAACTGAGATTGCCCTAGAATCTTCATACAGCAATCCAAAGGTACAACAAGACATTGTGCAACAACTCAAGGTGATGCTCTATCGCTTTCTCAATCCGATTACGGGTGGAGTTAGTGGTCAAGGCTGGGAGTTTGGTCGTCCTGTTTATCCGTCTGATATTGTAAAGCTATTACAAAACTTTCAAGGTGTGCGCTTTTTAGGTACAGTACAACTATTTGAGTTGCGCTGTGTAAATGGCGAATGGATGCGAAGACTCGCGCCGCAGCCGATGATTGATCCAGGTCCATTGGGTTTAATTTGTTCATGGCGCAACCCAAGGTTACGCTCTAGCCATGTGATTAATATTGTCAGTTAAGTACCTTGGCATAATTAAATATAAAACCCAAAGGAGCTGATTTGCCCGCTTCGCGGGCGAATCAGCTCCTTTGGGTTTTATGCCATAGATAGATAGCAGCTAAACACCACCTCCTATGACTCAAACAAGCAAGCTCCAAGCGCTAAGCATTCAACTAATTTCGATGAAGTCTCCTGATGCTAATGAAGACACATTGGCGAGTGCTGATAATTTGGGTAGTTCACAGAGTAATTTGTTACAGTCGAATAGTGTTGACGGTGCGATTAATAGTGGGATTAATAATTCGCGATCTAAGTGCAAACTGCTAGTTAATCCGAGTGAGCCAAGCGAAATAGTAGTAAAACTCAAAAACTCCAGTAATCGAGCATTATTAACTAACTTGCGCGTAGAAGGGAACTTCCCGACCCATTGGCTCCAAATTGGCATGGAAGGCAATGAGTTGCCGCCCTATGCAGAGATGGAAGCTGTTCTCTATTTCCAAATCCCTGCGGACTTTTTTGAAAATCAAGAAGCGATCGTCCATGGTCAACCCCTAACACTTAACTATCAAGGACAGTTACAGATCTATGGTGGTTATGCTAGTTCTGCCTCAGATTCTGGATTCTCTCCTAGGTTAGAACTATTTGCGATCGAGACATTTAAGCTTTATGTCCGTCCATCTAGCCTATATCTAGACTTCTTACCTGATACTTACCGCGAAGTTGACTTTATCGGCAGGATGCTGAAAATCTTTGAAGAAACTCTCGAACCTGATGTCCAAATTTTGGACACTCTCTGGGCTTATCTTGATCCGATGCTAGCTCCCGAAACCATGTTGCCGTTTCTTGCCCATTGGGTGGGCTGGGAGACAGAATTCAGCCTAGATGTTGAACGACAGCGCTATTTGATCAAGCAAGCAATGCAAATCTATCGTTGGAGAGGAACTCGCCGAGGACTACGCTTTTATATCCATTTATTTACTGGCTTGCCCCTTGATGAACATTTGCCTGAAGCAGAAAAGCACATTAACATTTTTGAAATTATAGGGCGCGGTTTTGTAATTGGTGAAGCCATTCTTGGTAACAATGCCTCAACAGGCGGTGGTAGACCTTTTCATTTTGTAGTAAGGATTCGTAACGATTTACAAAATAGCCTTGATTTACCGCTTATCCATAGGATTATCGAACGTGAAAAGCCTGTTTTTTGTACTTACGATCTAGAGATTAGTTAGATTTGGCGACCTAAACCCAAAAAAATATGAACGACTTTCCTTATCCCGAAATTCAGTCCTTTGAGCGCCTTCAGGTATCTGATGGCTTGATGATTAATAGTGAACGATGGCGACTTGCTCACGAATATCACCAGCATCGCCAAAATGTGCAGTATCAGTCCCTATTTTTGCCAGGAATTATCTGTGGTTTAGGGGTTGCCCCGATCGCAGCGCCTGCGGATCTACCCGCCAAATTTCGCGATGGGCGATGGGTGCAGATCCAACCAGGGATGGCGATCGATCTCAAAGGTAATTTCATTGTTGTACCAACGCCACTCGATTTTCGGATTTCCACGATCGCCTACGACAATGAAATTGAGACTGTTTATCTAGTCCTCAGTTATGTCGATCCTGCCAAACTCAAGCGAGCTAGTGCGAATGAAATACTAGTAGAAACCTTTCGAGTTAATGAGAAAACTGACTTGCCCCTTGATACAGATATTGAGATCTGTCGCCTTGCGATCGCAGAAGGAGCATTGACAGTCCAGAAGCCTGTGGATATATTTGCACCTAGCCCATCGCAACTAGATGTGCGCTACCGATTGCAAGCCCATCTTCGTCCCCAAAACTCGATTCGGATCGCCTGTTTTCAAAATCAGAGAAATCAAAATCAGCCAAATCCCATCCCAGAACATTTCCGCTCCCTTGGACAATCTCTACCCAGTCTTGCCCCTAGCCTGAGCCTAATCGAATCAATTGGGAATCTCGATATTAATGCCGAACTAAAGCTCAACCATCTTAGCGCCTACCATCTGGTTTATCTAACCCATGCTCAAGCCCTATCTATAAACGAATCTACACAATTAGCTTTACGCGAATACACTGCGATCGGTGGCGTAATTTTGATTGAGGCGGCGATTCGGCATAGTCAGCTAGCTAATCTATTGGAAATTCATCATGAATTAGAAGCTGCTAAAAATAAATTGCGAAAAACCATGCAAACTCAATTTGTTGGTCAGCCAAATCCAAATATGGCTGACCAAACTAGCATCCAAGCAGAACTGCAAGCTGAGTTAGATGCGATCGCAATCGAGGTAAGCTCCTCTACTGACGATTTACTGAATTCTTTGCGTAGTCACATTCCCATGGACGCACCAATGCGAGCTTTCTCTGATTTAGAGCGCACTCATCCTCTGCGTAGTCAGCCATTTCTGTTTCCGAGCCTAGCTGCGATCGCAGAGCAACCAATCCAAATACTAACGAATGGCGGTGTAATTGTCATATTAGGTGAACTGTTACCAATTTGGAGTGGTCAGTCAGAGCTTGCTCTGACCAGAGAAATCATTCGTAATTGTCAAGAATTGGGGATTAACATTCTTAAATACGCTAATCAGCAATATGGGATGCATAATGCGATGCTAGTAAATCCTCAGTACCAAAATCAACTTGCTCCCCAATCGACAACCGATCAGCGCCGTATCACCAATATGGTTGACAAAACCGCATAGTGCAGCTAGACATTTTGCAGCTAAACATTAACAATTATCTAAGGTTATTTATCTATGGCTTCGATTCGACAAGTGGTTCCCATTGTCCTTAGCATTCAAATTACTGTAGCAGTCGGTCTCACGGGCTGGATTTCATTTAATAGTAGTGAACGCACTGTCCAAAAGCTAACCCGTCAACTGTGTGAGAATTTAAATTTCCGCGTTGAACAACAAATTACTTCCTATCTAGAAGAGTCGGTGCAAGTTAATCAAGCGATGACGACGGCTCTTAGTAACGGCAGTGTTAACCCGAACGATATTAATCAAGTTCAGAAAGATATATTTAATAAATTAAGAGAACTGAACACGCAAAATATCTTGTTTTATGGCAACGAAAGTGGAACCATGGTTGGTGTTGAACGTAGTGGTGACTCCAACTTTTTATTGCGGATTCGGGAAGACAACGACAGTCCTAATCGTCCGACCTATGAACTCAGTAATAACGGAGTTCGGGGTAACCTCGTCAAAACTGAAAACTATGACCATCGTACTCGACCTTGGTATGTTGCTGCTAAACAGTCTGGCAAGGCGATCTGGAGTTCGATTTTTGTGAGTACTACTGATGGCGAATTAACTACTACCAAAGCCACGCCAATCTACAATTCTAGTGGAGCGCTTCAGGGTGTAGTGGGTATTAATGTCTCATTGAAACAAATTAAGCAGTTTATGCTGCAAACCCGTCCTTCAGATCAATGGCATGTTTTTTTAGTTGAGGGAGATGGTAGTTTGGTCGCAGCTACGACCGAAACACCAATCTTCGAGAAAAGCGGTGCTACAGTTAAGCGTTTTGAAGTTTCACAAAGTAGAGATATCCGACTACAAGATGCTGGAAGGGCAATTCAAAAACAGTTTGGCGGATTCAAAAACCTCCAAGATTCTCAAGTAGTTGAATTTGAACTTAATGGCGAAAAATATATCGTTAGTACGCATAAATTGAATAAAGACTTACAGCTAGATTGGTCGGTAGGAATTATTGTGCCA
>JAYUSC010000693.1:0-2621 GCA_043755885.1 Pseudanabaena sp.
CAGATCTATCAAGACTGGCGCTATGGCGATCGTGCGATCGGCTATAACCTCGCCACAGAGCTAAAAATGCTGCTCAAACAATTAAAAATCAAAAAATAGATTTGCGTAGCGAAGCTACGCAAATCTATTTTTTGATTTTTAATTGTTTGAGCAGCATTTTTAGCTCTGTGGCAAGGTTATAGCCGATCGCACGATCGCCATAGCGCCAATCTTGATAGATCTGTGTAATTTGCGCGATCGCAGATGCTTGTTTTGCGGAGACGCGATCGCCAAGACTAGCGACATATTCTTGAGGCGTTTGATAAGACGATTTTGGTTTGCCTTGCTCCGATAGCCATTGCAACATTTGCTGATAAGTGCGCTGCGGGATCGGCATTTTTTGCAAACGCTGCAATTGCCACCACCAGATCGCAAATTGCCATAACGCCCAGCCACCGAGGCTAATCCCAAATGCGATCGCTAACCCAAACGCAATCCCAATCCAGCCCATTTCGATCAGCCAATTTACTAAACCGCCCACAAACTTACCGATACTGTCAAAGAGCGACTCAAAAAATTTGTTGACGGGACTCGGCAAAAATTGGGCGATCCAATTCCAAAAGGTTTGCATCACGCCAAATGTACGATTTTCCTCAATCGATGGCGGAAACAGCGGACGATTTGGTACAGGATCAAAGGCAATCCAACCATAGACTGGGAAGAAAACCTCAACCATTGACTGTGTATCAATGTTCTGTACCTCGTACAGCCCTGTGAATGGGTTGAATTTCCCTGGGGCAAAACCAACCACATAGCGCGTGGGAAGCCCTAGCGATCGCAACATCACCGCCAGCGTTGAGACAAAATGGCTCTCCTCGCCGCCACCTTGCTCAATAAACTGTGATACGAGATCACCCTTAGACTCGTCAAACTTTAGCGGTTTAATAGCGTAGTTTTGCTTGATGCTCTGGGCGATCTGCACCACAACATCATAGGCATTATCCAAAGCGATCGCCTTGCCATTAACATCTTTAGCACTAGAAACCATATTTAGCGCTGTATTGCGAACTTCAGGCGATAAATTAGTCGGAACTTGTAAATAATAATTACGAATCGAATTCGGATATTCGTTGGGCAGTTGCCGCAATTGCTTGGGATTGCGGGAAACCACGTTGGAAATCACGGTATAGGTAAGATCTTCGGGCAAAGGGCCAGGGCCACGAATCATTCCCTCTAGATCAACATCCAACTCTTCACTAGGGAAAAAGATCTGTTTCGGGGTAGAAGCCGCAGGGACAAGGTTAGGAAAATTTGGCGAGGTAATCGTATAAGTTTGGACGACCTCTCGGCTCTCAATGGGCTGTCCTTTTTTCGTGAAGCCAATCGCTGCATGGGGTGGAAAAGCCACGAAAAATTCGTAATTGAGTGGATTACGTCTCACCGTGCGGATCTGCTTGGGATCATTGCGCGAAATCCGCCAGCCTTTGCCTGTGAATTCGTCATACGCCATCACCCGCCAAAATAGCTCTGCTTGCGATCGCACCCGCATCACCAATTCAGGTTTACGTTGATTATTTTGTTTACCACCAGAAACTGTGTCAATCTCAGGTGCAAATAATGGTGGCAGTGTTTCTTCTTCCTTATTGCCAGTCCCAGTCCCAGTCCCATTTGCGCCAGTGCCATTATTATTGCCAGCCTGTTGCTGTTGCTGTTGTTGCTGCCGCGTTAAAATATCGCCTTTGGACATCTCTCGCTTTACGGAGAGATTGACGCTGACAGGAAAATTGCGTAACTGAAAACCTGGTAAGCGGGGCAGAAAGGCAAAAATAGTCAAGCCTAATACCAAGACGATCGCCAGTAGCCCTGATAGAGGTCTCAGCGAAATCCCCATTTTTTGGGGCTGAAAACTGCTAGTTTGCACTCCCAAACGCGATCGCTGATCAAGCAATAAAATCGGAACCCCCACCAATAAAAAGGCGATCAGCCACAACGCGAAAACCATCGTTTGGCTTAAAGTCGCCGCCAACGCCATCAAGATCAATCCGATCACAATCGAATAGCCCAAATCTTTGCGGCGCGGCAAGTCAAAACTATGCAAAACCTGCAACTGGATTAGCAATCTCGCTAGTAATAGCCGCGTTTCATCGGTATTCCGCACCAGATCGCCGAGAAATATCACCAACATGCCAATCATGGCGATCGCAATGAATAATTTGACGATCACATTGCGTTTGCGTCGCGCATACCATGCCCAAACTCCTGCGATCGCACTCAGCGGGATCGCCCAAGCACTATTCCCTGAACTCGCCACCGAGTCCATCGCCCCAATACTGATAAACACAAAGATTTGTACCAACACGCGCAACGGAATCGAATCTTCAACTCCTGCGATCGTAAATTCTGAAGCTTTTCGCAATTTGTCAAATGCACCGATCTTGGGTCGAGGCTGCCGAATCGTATCCATATAGCTCTGAAGTGAGAGAGTATTTGCATTCACCAACTAGTATAAGCGGCGTAAAGCAGCGCAACTTTTTTACCACTTGTCCTGCACTCACTTTCTCTTGTAGCTGCTTTATTTCCACGATCCTAATAAGGGAATCCCAAGAAAAAAATAATCCATATAAAACCCAAAAATGTTGCGG
>JAYUSC010000694.1:0-15172 GCA_043755885.1 Pseudanabaena sp.
CTTCAAATCTTGTATTTTTGATGCGCCGATAAAACTTTTCACTTCGACAACAAGCTTCTGCCCATATCGTTCGGCAGCCATAGGCTGTTCAGCACCAAGATCGGCGTACAGAGTTGTTTTCCGATACTGAATTACATAAGGATCGTCCGTAATTACCCAGCCGTCCTTTACTAGGGCATTTCTTACTGCATCGTGGATTATATCTAGTTTAGGCATAATTTAAGTATAGGTCACAAAGCCAAGGTGTATCACATTTCATCAACTACTCCTAGCGATCGCTTCATTTAGAAATGTGCAACCATGTGAAAAAATTAGATGAATATTTTGCTCAACATCTCGACACGTTGGAACTAAAAGATGTCTATATGCACTTGGTTATTCGGCGGGGTATTCGCTATCAAGAAGAGTGGGTAGCTTGGTGTGATGAAGCTTTGGATGCGATCGCCGCCAAGATTTCTAAAAACTAAGTAAAACCATAGAGCTTGTTTTTATCAAATAACGCTTGGTGGGCTAGCGAGATAAAGGTTGAATTGAGCGGCTGCAAGTAACCTTTGCATCACCATCAACGGCTTTCGGTAGTCCGCTGCAAGGGGTTTGTTATGCGGCGATCGCTCACAGACTTAATCATCATTGTCTATGGTTTTGAGTACGAAATATGTAGGATCTCACCGACTACAGAAAAGCCTGCACGAGCGTAAATTCGTTTTTCTGCTTCATGTGCAGCCATCAAAAAAGGTACAGTGACACCCGAAGCAAAAGCTTCTTGCACCAATCGAGTGGTGAGCGCTCCTGCCACACCCCGACGGCGGAAGGCAGAACGTACCCCGATCCCTGCAACCTCCGTTGTTTGGTTGCTGGGTACAGTACACACACCCGCGCCTACAGGCTCATCCGTTGCCATAATTCGGGCTAAAACAGCGATTCCACCTGCTTTGAGGCTACTTCGCAGATCGACGATCGCGCTGAAATCCGGCGGAGGAGCGCCGTAAGCTTCGTTCTGAACTGAGATCGTAGCAAGCAGATCGGCATCAGAAACTGGCAAAATCAACTCGATCCCTGGAGGAACCAGAAGACTTTGCTCCGATCCAGGAGCGCAGGTCATGAGCGGTAGATGCCCCTCAACGCAAAAGCCCGCATCAATCAACGCCCCTTCAACAGCAGGTGCTAACTGTGTGACATATTCTAAGCGAGGTTTTCGCGATCGTTTTTCGTAGGCAGCGATGAGAGCAGCTACATCTGCGGGTGATGGTGTGGCGTTGTCATCAGGAATGGCGTAGTTGAGGAAAAGATTATCGCTGGAACGAGAGAAGGTGGCGAGAAATGAACCAATTCGCTCTGTATCGCGTTGATGGCTAGCTGCAACACGTAAATATGACTGAATATGGGACTCCATAAAACTCTCTTATTAAACCTATGGCAAATGCATTAGAAATCCAATTTATCACTGAACAAAAACAGATTGCTTTTAGACTACAGCCACACGTAACCTAAGCCGCATAACGGTTTAGTTGAGCCGCCTCAGATAAATTTTGACTTTACTGATTGCCTTTTTGAAAGGTCGGCTCCAACGCAGTGTTATACGGCTCTTTGCAGAGACTATAGCTAGTCTTGATCCAATTCTTCTATAGCAAGTGCTTCCATCAACGGCTTCAGATCGAGATACATTGTGCGATATGGATTGACTGGTGGTAAAGACTCGGTAGGATCGGCGAATTCAAACCCCAGCTTTTCATAAAAGCCAGATGCATTATAAGCTGGATCGACATCAAAATCGTAAAGTGCATCTACAGTGATGAATCTTACTCCGATTATAGAAACTACTTCGGTAATCACATAATCGATCGCCCACTCTATCAACCTTACTCCAAGCCCTTTTGTGCGACGATCAACAGCAAGCAGCCCGATCTTGATGGCTGGGAAAGTTCGATATTTTACCCCTTCTTGAATCAATAGAGTATCTTCAACCTCTAATTTATCCGCTAGAAGTGTAATGTAACCAGCCAAAGCATCCTCAACCCTAGCGATCCAGCATTGGCAAAGATGTGCGTCTGCTTCCCGTTGAATTCGTCCCTGTTTCCAATAGGTGACAAATTCTCCCCTGACACAGCGAAACCCCTGACCAAGTTGTCGGAGTTCAGGGGTTAGCAATTCAATACCGATTTGAGAGAAATCAACTCCATCAAACTTACCAGAACTAGCCATGCTTCTGTGTTTTGCGACGATGGGCAGCAATACGTTTTGCAAGGGCGAGCATTCGATCATTGACAACTGCCCCACCAGAGTCGATCGCTTCTAGCAATTTCTTGGCAGCAAGCCCTGAGACGGGTTTAGATTGGGTATGGAGAGGATATTTCATGACAGGGCGTTAATCTCTACATATTCATCATAGCAACTAAAAAGACTAGATCGGATTTGAAATAGCTAAAAGTCTTGATTTAACATGGTCTTGAAAGGCAGTAAGCTCGCCTCGTGATTCCCAAGCTTTCTTGAACGTGGGTAATTCTTTTAATTCCATGGCATTACCGCCCATGAAATCAAGTACTTCTGGAAAATCAAATATTGCATCTGCCTTGGCTGCATGAGGTGGCTTACTACAATCGATCGTCCACAGCACTTCAACGATGCGGTAAAGATTGTAATCACCTAACCAGTCTTCACGTTCAGCCTGACGATTCAGAACTTTGACGAGATGCGTGACGTACCCATGTTGCCGAAGCAGGATCAAATCATATCTTTCAGGTCTATTGGCATTAGCTTCATCGTCTTTCCACGCCAATTTGAACAATTCACCCTTTTTAAACTCAGAGTAAGCCCAGCCACTGGTAGGTTTTACATTTTTTGTCCATAGGAGACGTTCTAGATTTATCAATTCTTTCACTGGGTAGCTTTGGAGTATAACGGTCTAGTTGAGCCGCCGTAGTTAAAATTTGGTTTTGTAGATCGCTTTTGATAAAGTCGGCTCCAACGCAGTGTTAGACCTCTTTCAGCAGTAATTTAGTACCGAAACCTTATGATAATGGCAAATATGAAATCCGATCGCTATACTCGCCATCCAGAGAAGCAAGAGCGGCTAATACTAATTCTTCAATAGTTTCACCCAAGCTCATACTGGGATTGATTTGGAAGATTCCAGGAATGTGCTGCCCTTGAGCGAGATGATCGATTAGATGGACGGGCATAGAACTCCGATTATTTGTTACAAGAATAAAGTCGTATTTTTGACACCAAATCAGTATATCTGGATCTAAAGTACCTTTTGGCGGCGTGTTAGGATCGCCAATTGCCCAGACTACTAAATCAGGTTCTTTGCGCCGTAGCTGTATTTGATAAATTGGAGCGAGATTTTCATCCATCAAATACTTGATTTGCATAGGATTTCCCTGATGTTAGTCGTTCGGCTCGAAGTTGACGCAATTTTTCAGAAATCGGCTGTGAATTAAGTTTTTGCTCTTCTCTCATTTTATGTCCCCACTCTAGCCAGTTAGTGAGGTACTCACCGATCTCTTGTTTGTTGTGAAGATAGTAGAGAACTGTGGCATAAACTTGTTCTAAGCTTAATGATAGATAGGTCTTGGCAATTTCTTCTGGTGTTCGACTGCGGTAAATGTAGTCATACAAAACTGTTTCAATGCCAATTCGTGTATCTTTTAGGCGAATGTCATTGGTAGCGAGAAAGATAAAGTAGTCTTCTAGTTGCATAGTTTATTTCTCCAGAGTGCTAGACCTGAACCAAAAGATATCGCCCCGTTGGGCAAGCTCTTTATTTGATATGGCGGAAATGATGCACTACCATAATTGTAAATCCCCTTAAATCAATACCTTACTCAGAATTATAGCTGATCAGAATCCGCTCCGAGAGAATCACTTGCGTTAAAACAAAAATAGGGTGCGTTACATTGCATTACTCACCATACAAGATCGGTGATCGCAATGGTTTATGAACTAATCTCCTTGTTGTTTGCTACTTCCTGCAATAGCAAGCCCAATAGCAATAGCTCCTGTAAACCCAGCCGCTCCAAAAGTACCAGAAACTTGATCACTCACCTTACGCAGATAGAAAACCCAGAGATTTTATTTAGATAAAAGGGTCTAAGAATGTATACTGAAAGTAGGTTTGAACGTAATTGCTTGACCGAAACTAAACCAAAAGTAGCACATAGGAAAAAGCCATAAAAAAGAACATGTTGGATATTTACAGTGACTATCTAATCAGTTCGTTTGGAGCAACTACGGCAACAGGATTATCGCGACTATTAGAGGGAGATATAATTCATGACGAAGTGACGCAATGGCTGGCGCAAAAAGCGAGAACATCAGCGGAATTCTGGGTAAAAGTAAAACCGTATGTGAGGGAAATCGAAAGTGAAGAAGGGGTACTAATCTTAGATGACAGTATCGAGGAGAAACCATATACAGACGAAAACGAGCAAATCTGTTGGCACTATGACCACAGTAAAGATCGGCAAGTAAAAGGGATCAACTTTTTGACTTGCCTGTATAGCAATCGCGATATAGCAATACCAGTCGGGTATCAACTAATTACCAAGACTGAATATTATGTGGATAAAAAAACAGGAAAAACAAAGCGTAGGAGTGAGAAAGGTAAGAACGAGTATTTTCGGGAATTAGTCGCACAAGCAGTAAAAAACCAAATCCAGTTTCGTTATGTGTTCAGTGATAGCTGGTTTGCTTCAGCCGAAAATATGAGATTCATCAAAGGAGAGCAAAACAAAGATTTCATCATGCCCTTGAAAGGTAATCGTAAGATAGCATTGAGCCAAGAAGACAAAGCCCAAGGCAGGTATGTGCAATTAGAAGCAGTGAATTTAGAAGAAAACAGCAAGAAAGAGATTTATCTTGAAGGAGTTAAATTTCCCCTATCGCTGATTAAGCAAGTTTTCGTAAACGAAGATGACAGTATTGGTGTGCTCTATCTAGTCACTAGCGACCTAAAAATCACCTGCAAGCAAATTACAACGATCTATCGTAAACGATGGAAAGTCGAAGAATATCACAAGTCTTTGAAGCAAAACGTTAGTCTATGCAAATCGCCGACCAAGACAGTGGACAGTCAAGCCAATCATTTCTTTGCAGCTTTGTGGGGATATGTGAAATTGGAGGTTCTCAAACTTAATTCTAAGCTCAATCATTTTGCTCTCAAATCCAAATTATATATCAAGGCTTTGCAGCAATCTTTCTTGGAATGGCAATCCCTGAAACCTTTTTAGACTTCTGCGTAACATGAGTATTTATCTTTGCGATCGCAAACAACTTATCGGAACTAAACATCGAAGTCGAAGATTTTTGCTTGCTCAATCTTGGCTAGAAACGAGTCACTGTAATGGACTTTGCGATTGAGGATAACGTTGCCCATCACCCGCCGCAAATAACCTCTCAATTCCAACAAATAACTTCTTGGCGGTCGGTGTTCATGGGCGTTGTTAGACCGAGATCGCCGGCTTCAAGAAATACATGAGCAGGGTGCGTTCCCAGAAATCTATCAATGGAGTAACAAGCGTTGGATTCAGGAATGCACACTACAAGCTCGGCGATCGCACTTAACCTACACAATATATTTAGCGATTATCGAAGCAATGGAGGTGAAGGAACGAGAGTTGCTTGGGCTTTCAGCATCAGCCCATGTTAAAGACTCAACGATCAAATTTAAATGTTTAGCAGTCGATTTTCCTCACTCTAGAAAGAAACATTACGAAACTCAATATTGTTACCGAAATTATTAGCAAATACGAAAAACTTTAGAGCTGGAGCCTGCGTTATATTCTCCGGTATATCGTCAAAGATAATGTCTGCCACATAATTAATTCCTGACGATATTGTTAGAAATACTGAATTACCGCTTTTACCGCCTAGTTCTACAGCAGATCCCTGATAAGATTTTCCAACGGAATCGACAATTGTAACTTCAGGTGCCTTGATTCCAAAATTATCTTCTCCACCTTCTCGTGTGATTATAAAATTGCATTTTATGCTTGTATTGAACCTTCTGCAACCTTTCAATAAAAAGACATATGAATTGATCACTTTTCGCTGCTCGGAACTTGAATTAGCTCTGGGTTTTGCCACAGGTGTTCCACATACAACACTCCCAGTTGATGTTTTTACACAAGCTTCTTGGGCAACTGCCGTCATAGGAAGACTCAATGTAGTTATACCTAAAGTGCAGAGAGTCATCAGTGCATAGAACTTTGAAGCCTGAGAAGAAAAGAATGATTTCATGTTGGCACTCCTCTGGTTTTAATTTTTTAGGACTTGGATTGTAAGGCAGTCTAACGGTCTAGTTGAGCCGCTACAGATACCCTTTGTCTTTTGAAGATCGCTTTTGATGAAGTCGGCTCCAACGCAGTGTTAGCCATCTGACTGCAAGAGCTAACTAATTTATTAAAGTTAATTGAGATTCAGCAATGTACCGAACTGGTTTAGAAAGTTTTCTAACTTTACCAAGCTCAACGGCTCGATCTAACCACTTACGCATTATCTTCAAATCAGTGTTCTCGAAAATCTCAACTAACTCTTTATCAGTGCGTTCCGTTTTCAAGCTACCTATTATGTATGGCATCATAATTTGAGAAGCATCATATTTTTGGTGTTCGGATTCAATAGGCTCAGCACTCACATGGCTATTTATGCTATTTTTTTCGCTAAAATCAGACTCAAGTATAGGAACATCTGGCAAAACGAATTCTGAATCAGGTTGGTTATTTACCTTGTTAAAGTCCAGTAAATCTCTGTAATTGTCTAGATGATATTCACTATTTGCTGAAACCGAGCTAATTTCTTGTCCATACAACAAAAAATTTTGAATTTGAAGAGGCTTTACAATTGTTGCAGAAGTAATTTCTCCAGTCTTTATTTGTTCTCTTACTTGCATTAACAAACGTCCAAGCACATTAGCACCAGTAAGAATTTCTTCATCTTCTGGTTTAGCACCCCAAAAATCATCTTTCCTTGAATCTTCAACAATTGGTAAATCTCCTGTCTCTAATAGAAGTTCACTAAATTTCTCCCAATTTTGAACAAGTTTTACCTGCAAACACCAACGCATTACTTTTGTCCGGACTATATCCCAGTCAACACGAGAATTATCTCGGTAAGGCTTGCTTTTCATTTTTGCTGTCATGGGACTCCGTTCAGCAATGATTAGTCTTTGTACTTCAGGTAGATGAGGAAAACGACAAGCTTGATAGAGTGCTTCAGAGGTCAAAATCTTGACTCCGTTAACATTTAACAGGTATCCACCTGCCATGTTAGACAACCCACCGAATTTCTCAGCAGTCTTACGAAAAGTAATGCATTCTAGCCTATTGTATGTTCTTGATTCAGGAAGCTTTGCTACTGCTAGCATCTTCAAAACTCCTCCAACTCAGGAATTGGCGTGATGTTAACTGTCCGAGGAAATAGGGGATACCAAGCGTTTAATGGAGACGCTTTATTGGGATCACCCCACCATAATGCCAGTGGACAGTTATTTGCGATATTACGATATGTTATCAGAATTGCCCCAAAACCTAAAGACTCAAGATAGTCATATCCTAACGGACGCATACTGGTATTTGGGCTTCTAGGCAGTGAAACAATGTATGCGCCAGCCTTCAAGAATGCGTACTCAATTACTTTGCGGGCATCAGGTGAAGAAAAAATGCTGTCCTGAGTTGGCATATCATTAGGACGAAATAAATGTGGAAATGATTGATTAGGCTTTTGAAGTCGCTGCTTATTTACTGTATGAACATATTGATCGACAAATTCATCACCAGAGATTTCATGAGACCAAAAGCAATCAAATCTTGATGGATTCCAGCGTGAGTTGTGAAATTCATGCCATTTCCAAAAATGTACTGAAATATTTTTGAGACGTGCTTTCTCCTCAATTTTTCTTTTTGAATACTTGAATCCTTCTGTATGATGTCCCAAAAATATTATGTGTAAAGTTGTTTCATTTATAGCTGTTGGCAACCAAGGGATAATGTCACGCCTAACTCTATTGCCAGAGTATAAGCAGTCATCAAAATAGATATAAGCAATTGGACTTCTACCACAGTCTCCTATCTTAATTCCATATAGCCTTTGAAGCAGCGAATCACAAAGGTTAAGCAAGTCATTTTGGCTACTGCCTTTTGTTTGAATTTGTAGAAATTTTACATTTGGTATTGTTTTAGCAGGATCTGAGCCAAGTAGTTTTTCGGAAATTAACGCTCTGCGAATAAAGGCTTCAGCCTTTTCATGGGAAATATAGTAGGTTTTCAGAATGCGATCCATCTGCTCAAGGATTACCTTTTGAGCATTGTCGTCACAACCAAATCTATCGAACTGAGTTACCCATCTGTTAACATGACTCGGATTAATAGTGGGTATCTCGCCCTGTCGATAATCAGCAATTGTTGTTGTGATTGATTGGAGTAAAGCCTCACGCTGGTTAGTCATACTGGCATAAGACCGTAGCTAATAATATTCTCTATTGCCAGCCACTTTACAATACCGTTGCCACAAGTAACTAAAGGAGGGCTAACTATATATTATCCTGCAAATTACAGGATAAATACTTGTATATGATTAATATTACACAACTTGTCAGATAAAGCAACCAATAAGTGCAATAACAAGATTTTTGTAGGGTAATATACCTGAATAGAGTTTTATTGAGCAAAATGCAGCATAACATCCCTAAGCCTTTGCTGAAAAATAATGCGCCGATCGCCTCCACGACCGATCAGGTTGAGCCGCCGCCTAGAAAGCTACTCGATCGCGTTAGCGATGCAATTCGGGTTAAACATTATTCCTATCAAACTGAAAAGTCTTATGTGCAATGGGCTCGGCGATTTATATTGTTTCACAATAAAAGACATCCAAGTGAAATGGGGGGCGATGAAGTTAATGCTTTTTTAACGCATTTGGCAGTTACTGAAAACGTGGCAGCCTCAACGCAAAATCAAGCTCTCAGTGCAATTCTATTTCTGTATCGTGAAGTATTACAGCAAGAACTGGATTTAAACCTTAATGCAGTAAGGGCAAAGCGCCCGCGTCGTTTGCCGACCGTTCTTACAGTCGAGGAGGTGCGGGCGGTATTGCAACAAATGGACGGAGTTTCGCAATTGGTAGCAAAGTTATTGTATGGCAGTGGATTAAGGCTGAATGAAGCACTGAGCTTACGGATTAAGGACTTAGATTTTGCTCAAAAGCAACTCCAAATTCGCGATAGCAAGGGGCTGGAAAGTCGAATAACGATGTTGCCTGACGCGATGGTAGAAACATTGCAGTTACATTTAGGCTCAGTTAAGTTATTGCATTTACAGGATTTAGAGCGTGGATATGGCGAAGTTCATCTTCCATTTGCCTTAGAAAGAAAATATCCCAACGCACCCAAAGAATGGATTTGGCAATATGTATTTCCCAGTAATAGCCTTGTCAAAGATCCGCGATCAGGAATAATTAGGCGTTATCACATTCATGAGAGCAATATTCAGAGATCTGTCAAAAGTGCAGTTGTTGTGGCACAAATACAGAAAAGAGTCAGTAGTCATACATTTCGCCATAGCTTTGCTACGCATTTATTACAGAATGGCTATGATATTCGCACGGTGCAGGAGTTGTTGGGGCATAAGGATGTGAAAACGACGATGATTTATACTCATGTTCTTAATCGAGGTGGAAAAGGCGTAATTAGTCCACTCGATCGCTAGCAATTTCAACAATCACGCGATCGCAATATTGCCAGTCTTTTTATTTGGATTTTTGGACAAGCCGCTATAATGCATTCAAAAAAGCATCTAAAAACATTCATGCATTATCAAAATCGTCCCCGTCGCCAAGGTTTCTTGCCTTTTTGGCAAAGACTTTTACATAAGTTAATCCATAGCTCACTCTGGCAAAGGGCGATCGCTTTGTTATTAGCAAGTTTATGTCTTTTTACCCTAGCAGCCTGTGAGCCAATCCCAGAGCCGAACCAAGCGACAGTTGGCAGTACCAATCGCCTCAAAAATGTACTCGCTCGCGGCAAATTAGTTTGCGGTGTCAGTGGCGAGTTACCAGGATTTAGTTTTGTAAATAAAGAGGGCAAATATTCGGGGCTGGATGTCGATATCTGTCGGGCGATCGCAGCGGCGATATTTGATAATCCTGAGGCGGTGCAGTTTCGCAACCTCAATGCCAAGGAGCGGTTTACGGCTTTGCAGTCTGGTGAAATCGATGTGCTAAGTCGGAATACGACATGGACATTAAGCCGTGACACCGCCTCGCGTTTAGCCTTTATGCCTGTAGTTTTCTATGACGGTCAGGGTGTGATGGTACGCAAGGATAGCAAGATTAAGGCGATCGCAGATCTCAAGGATGCCGATATTTGCGCCCAAACTGGGACAACTACCGAGCAGAATCTCGCCGATCAAATGCGTAAGCGTAATCTTGCTTATAAGCCTGTAGTTTATGAAGATGTGAATGCTACTTTTGCGGCTTATCAGTCGGGGCGTTGTGCGGCGATTACTGCCGATCGCTCAGCGCTGGTAGTCCGCCGTACACGTCTTGCTGATCCTGAAAATCATGTAGTTTTAGATTTTGTGATTTCTAAGGAGCCGCTTGCCCCTGCGGTGGGTGATGGTGACGCGAAGTGGTCAGATATTGTCAAGTGGATTATCTTTTCGGCGATCGAGGCGGAAGATTTAGATATTTCTGCAACAAATTTAACTTCTCAATTACAAAGTAAAAATGCGGAAATTCGCAGGTTCTTAGGGGTTGATGGCAGCTTAGGGAAAGATATGGGTATCGCCAATAATTTCACGGCGCGAGTGGTGAAGCATGTTGGGAATTACGCCGAAATTTACGATCGCAATCTTGGCAAGGATAGTCCATTCAAATTGCCACGCGGACAAAATGAACTCTGGAAAAATGGTGGCTTAATGTACGCACCACCATTTCGATAAAAAGAAGGAGCGCTAAGCGCTCCTTCTTTTTTACCAACCAAAAATTGATGCGATCGCAGGTTGAGCGACAGGACTAATCTCTTCCGCAATCTCAGGATTATTCGCCTCATCCATTAATTCTTCTGTACAGAAAGTAGCCTGACTAAATCCACCAAATTGCTTGACTGTGCTGGCTCTCATTCGCACATTGGGAGCAGGAAACCAAAATCGCTCATAGGAACTCATCGATGGATAATCAGTGCTTAGTACTAGCGCCTCTTCGTCATCGATCTCATAGCGACCAATCACGGGCATGATTTCCGCATAGCCACGTTCGCGCAGCAACTTCCCTTTGCGACCTGTCTCATCATCTGGAACCAGCGCAAATACAGTTTCACCAGAATGATTTTCATCATCTTCTTTATCCCAAGCCATCGTGCCATCCCACTTCACATAGGCTCCACCGATCGCCGTGGTTGGTTCGACTTCATGCATTTGACAAATTTCGATTACCTTCGGATCATCGGCATTAAGTGGATTCACATATATTTCTGAGCCACCTTTTTCAGCTCTGCGAAAAGCTAGGTGATGCGTGGTTCTTTGTGATTTCCATTTGCCTGCACTTTTTTGAAAAAATTCTAAAGCGTTCATATTTTGATTTTTATACTTGCTGATCAGCTATCTATGTCTAAGTTTACTATCGAAATTGAGTTAGTGTCATGATTTATTCGCACCCTCAAATCCCTATAGACGCAAACTTGTAGGGGTTTAGCATTTGCGTCAGTATTTTTATACTCTCCACGATCATCTCGAAACGCAAATGCTCAACCCTTTGTGCTTTCATCGATAAATTGTCCCTGCGTTGCGAGTTTAGGGCAAAGCATTCCCAGCTCAAAATCATCTAAAAACTTATAGATTGTCGTGGGAATGCTTTGCCCCTACTATCGAAATTACTGTGAATTAGCGTGTAATTGTTCTCAAAGCTAAACGCAGTTCACAAATATTTAAAATCTCCAAACATCTCTTGTCCTGATAATAAGTCAAAACTATTACAAGATTTTATGACAAAGCCGAAGCGGATTGGTATTTTGACAAGTGGTGGTGACTGCGGTGGACTGAATGCGGTGATTCGGGCGGTGGTGCGCCGCGCCCGTGACTACGACATCGAGATTTATGGGATTAAAGGCGCAACCCAAGGATTGATGAATCGTCCAGTCGAAGCAGAGTTGCTGGACATGAAAAAAGTTTCAGGAATTCTTCGCTATGGCGGCACGATTTTGGGAACCGTGAATAAAGGCAATCCCTTTGCTTATCCCATGCCCGATGGCTCAATGCTCGATCGCGCTGAAGAAGTAATTGAGGGCTACCACAAACTCGGACTAGATGGACTGATTGGCATTGGTGGTGATGGCAGCTTAGCGATCTTGCGCCGCCTTGCTCAGCAGGGCAAGATGAATCTCGTAGCTGTACCGAAAACCATTGACAACGATTTGGGCGCGACTGAGAACTCGATTGGATTTAATACGGCGGTGAGTGTTGCCGTAGAAGCACTCGATCGCTTGACTTATACGGCGATTAGTCATAGCCGCGTGATGATTTTGGAAGTGATGGGACGCGATGCAGGACATATCGCCGTCAGCGCAGGAATTGCAGGGGGAGCGCATATTATCTTGATCCCAGAGATTCCTTATGATCTTGATGAAATCTGCGATCGCTTAATGAATCGCGCCTTACGTGGGTTTAATTTCAGTACGATGGTCGTTGCTGAAGCCGTAAAAACGCCCACGGGTGAGCCTGTAACCTATACCAATAGCCTCGGTCAAACCCTCTATGGTGGCATCGGTCAGTATCTGGGCGATCAGATCAGTACCCGCACAGGTATGGAAAGCCGCGTCAGCGTATTGGGACATGTGCAGCGCGGTAGTACGCCATCACCACTCGATCGCATTCTTGGCGCAGCCTTTGGTGTAGCCGCCGTGGATTTAGTCGCAGCAAACAAATACGATCGCATGGTGGCTTGGTCAAATCGCGAAGTGATCGATGTGCCAATTGCCGATGCGATCGCAAAATATAGCGCCGTTGATATTCATGGCACATTGGTTCACACTGCGATCGGTTTAGGCACTTATGTCGGTGAACTAGATTAGAATGAGCGGCGCTTGGCGCTGCTCATTCTATAATTGTGATGAAAAAGTTTGTCCAGTAAAGCTTCAGCCTATGTCTAGTCGCCTCAAAGCCCTGTTTTATTACATTACGGCGCGGTTGTTACTTGCGCCGCTGATGTTGTGGGCGATCGCAACTGTCGTATTTTTGTTAATGCGGGCGACCCCTGGTGATCCGATCGATGCGATTTTGGGTCCCCGCGCCCCTGAAGAAGTCAAAGTCGCCTTGCGCGAACAGGTAGGACTAACGGGTTCTTTGTTTTCCCAATATTGGGGATATATGCAGGATTTGTCTCGTTTTAATCTAGGCAAATCGATTAGTACCCGCGAGCAAACCGTTTGGCAGATTATTAAAAACTTTTTCCCAGCCACTGCTGAACTGGCTCTGTATGCCCTGATTGTGGCTTTAGTCGTGGGTCTAACTGTGGGTATCATCGCGGCTCTGCGCCCCAATACTAAATGGGATCTGGGTGGTCGGTTATTTGGGATTATTACCTACTCATTGCCATTGTTTTGGGTGGGGATGCTCTTGCAATTAGTATTCTCAGTGCAGTTGGGATGGTTGCCAATTGGGACGCGCTTTCCTGTCAGTGCTGAGCCGCCTATGCGGGTATTTGGGCTATATACGATTGATGCCTTGATTAAGGGTGATTGGCAAAGTCTTTGGACTAGTATCCAATATTTAATTTTGCCTGCGGCGAGTTTAGGGATAGTGATTAGCGGCGTTTTTGAGCGGATTGTGCGCGTAAATTTGCGGCAAACTTTGCAGTCCGACTATGTGGAAGCAGCTAGAGCCAGAGGGATTAATCTCAGCGCGATTTTGTTTAATCATGCCCTCAAAAATGCCATGATCCCCGTAATTACAATTCTCGGTTTGACATTGGCTTCGATGCTGGGCGGCGCGGTGCTGGTTGAGGTCACTTTCTCATGGCCAGGGCTTGCCAATCGATTGTTTGAGGCAATCTCAGGGCGAGATTATCCAGTCGTGCAAGGCATCGTCGTATTTTTTGCGATCATCGTCACGATCGCCAGTATTCTCGTAGACATTATCAATGCTTGGATTGATCCAAGGATTCGTTATTAAAAATTTTTTAGTGCTAGTGGTATGAAGATAAAACCTATTTTTGTTGGGATTGCGGTAATTGGAGTTTTGCTGCTGGTGCTGAGCTTGAGCGCCGTGGGCAAAATTTTGGGGGCGAATCCTCGTGATGTTTTGGCGGGAGTCAAAACGCAGCCACTAGCTATAAAGTTTTTGCCGCTGCGATCGCCTTTATTTTTATCGTTTTTAGTAAATCCAGAAAAATTAGGACTATTCACTCAGTTGGCGGCGCAACCTCGCGATCGCAGTGATGTGCGTCATCAATTGGCGGAACTCAAACAGCAATTGAGCCAAAACTGGTTACTCGACTACGATCGCGATATTCAGCCTTGGCTCGATCGCGAAATTACTTTGGCTGTGACGGATGTGGATCTTGATGCTCAGCCTGAAAATGGTTTGCAGACAGGTTATTTATTGGCTTTTGCGGCTAAAGATGCTGAGCTTGCTAAGACTAGCATTGATGCTTTTTGGCAGAGATTGGCGGTGAATGGCTCTGATTTAGGGTTTGAGCAATATCAGGGTATATCAATTTTAAATACGAGTTTTGCTGAAAATAAACCTGCGATCGCAGGGACAACTTTAGATAATTTTGTGTTGTTTGCTAACGATGCGCGGGTACTGCACAAAGCGATCGATGCGCTGCAAAAGCCTGAATTAGGGCTGGCGAGTCTGGCGAACTATCGCGATCGCATCGCCCAATTTGATACTGGTAAAAATACTGGCAAAGTCGGTATGGCTTATGTGAATCTTGCGGAGTTAGGCGAGGAGCTACCCAAAGAAAGCTTGTTAATGAGTCTCAGTTTTGACAAGTCGGGAATCAGAGCGAAAACGGCGCTGACCTTGACAAGTGCAAAAAGTGAAACTGCGATCGCACCTCAAGCAACTCAGATCAAAACCTCTAAAAAATCATCTGGGAATATTGCTAACGCGATTCCTGTGAGTAGTTCGGTAATTATTGGCAATAATCTTGGTCAAACTTGGCAAGGGCTACAAAATGCGCT